>JAHEME010000413.1 GCA_024643825.1 Chloroflexota bacterium
CCCTTTCCTTTCAGTATAATCACCCCGTGAGAGGTTGTCCATCCCGTATCCGAGCGAGTTTTCATGACCGAACCTTCTGATTATGCACCGCAGGGGTCAGCACCAACTCCGCCCCATGATCGTCCTTATGGCCCCTTACCCCCTGCGCCGAGTGGAATACCTGTTCGCCGCAGCATCCCACTGCCGCAAAGCCAACCCCGACTGACATACGTATTGCTGGCGATCAATATCGTCGTCTTTGTGCTGGACAGCATGGTTTTTCACGGCATGTTTACGGCTCTGGGTGCGAAGGACAATGCTGCGATTCTACAGGGCCAGCTTTGGCGGCTCGTTACACCATTGTTCTTGCATGACAATGCAAATCTCCTGCACATCGGGTTGAATAGCTATTCGCTCTGGATCGTCGGGCCACCCGTAGAGCGTTCGTACGGACACATACGGTTTATTGCGATCTATCTCCTCGCTGGGATTTCAGGGGTTGTTGCCAGTTTCCTCCTGAGTCCGGCGCTATCCATTGGCGCGAGTGGCGCAATCTTTGGCCTCGTTGGTGCGCTGATCCCGTTAATGGTACGCAATCGGGGTGTTCTGGCGAACACCCGCCAGCGGCTCACGAACCTGGCCTTTGTAATCGGGCTTAATCTGTTGATTGGATTTGCCCCGCGCATCGACAATTGGGGGCACATTGGGGGATTGCTCGGTGGGTTGATTCTAGGATGGTTCACCACACCCCGATACGCCGTTCGGTTGGATATGACCGGAGCACCGGAGCGTGTGGAAGACATGAGCTCGCGTCTACAGAATTGGGTATGGTTCGGACTTTTTGGAATCATCCTAAGTGTCTTTGTCCTCGTGCCGATCCTGATGCAGAACTGACCATCCTGGTATCTATGGTACAATCGAAGCATTCATCATCGCAGGATGTAGTGTAGGATTGCTGTAATCTGATGCCCCCCAGTTCCATACGCGACGTTCGACCCTCGCCGATTGCCGGGACGTGGTATCCCGGCGATGCGAAACTGTTGGCTTCCAGCATTGATTCCATGTTGGATGCTGTGCCGCACATTGCTCTGTCCGGGAGTCCGTGTGGATTGATCGTCCCTCATGCTGGGCATCGCTATTCAGGTCGGATCGCTGCGTGCGGCTTCCGGCAAATTCAGGGGCTGTCGTTTGAACGAGTCGTCGTGATTTCCCCAATGCACGGGTTTTCAGAAGATCAGTTTCTCACCACCGACCATGATGCTTATGCAACCCCACTGGGGGCTATTCCTGTTGATCACGCGGCAGTGAAAGCCATTTCGGAACAGGTTCCCATCGACCGGATTCGTGCTGATTCGGAACACTCGCTAGAGATCGAACTGCCGTTTCTACAACGAGCACTGGTCGCAGAATTTCGATTGATTCCCCTGATGCTGCGCGACCAGAGCTTCGAGGGGGCACAGGCAGTGGGGAATGCTCTGGCGGCGGTGCTGGGTACACTGGAAGGTACGCTGCTAGTTGCCAGCAGCGATCTCTCGCACTTTTATCCGCAGCCAATCGCCAATAAGCTGGATCACCGAATGCTCGATTTGATCGCTGCCTTCGATCCGTATGGCGTCGTGAGCGCAGACACGCAGGGAAAAGCCTTCGCCTGTGGGCATGGAGCTATCGCATCGGTACTGATTGCCGCCCGCACGCTCGGCGCGGATCGGGTAGAGATCACCGGGTATGGGACCTCAGGTGATGTCACTGGCGATACCAGCAAGGTTGTTGGGTACGGATCGGCAGTGATCACTACATCTCATTTGCATTAGGGCTTATCAAACATAGGTTCGAAATTTTTATGGAAGAAGCCGCATCACAGCCAAACATCTTGATTGGGTTAGCATCGGTTATTGCGCTCGTGCTGCTGAACGGATTTTTTGTGGCAGCGGAGTTCGCTTTGGTCAGTGTTCGGCGTACCCGCGTCGAGGAGATGGTCTCGCAAGGGGTGCGCGGAGCGCAGGCGGTGCGAAAGGCCATCCATGATCCTGACCAGTTCATTGCGGCAACGCAGCTAGGCATTACGCTCGCAAGCCTGGGATTGGGTTGGGTTGGTGAGCCTGCGCTGGCGCATCTAATCGACCCGCTGTTGGCGCTGCTTCCGCTATCAGAAACATGGCACAACGTCACGGCGCACACATTCTCAGCGGCTATTGCGTTTGCATTTATCACATTCACACACGTAGTTGTTGGGGAACTGGCTCCGAAGTCTATTGCGTTGCAACAACCGGAAAAGACAGCCCTATTCGTGGCACGGCCCACCATGTTCGCGGAAGCGGTCTTCCGACCCGGAATCTGGCTGCTGAATGGAGCAGGGAATTTAATCTTGCGGGTGCTGGGATTTGAGACCCCCTCCGGGCATGAGATGGTTCACTCGGTGGAAGAACTGCGAATGCTGGTAGAAGCCAGCACCACACACGGGCTGATCGCTGAGACGGAGCAGGATATGCTGGAAGCGATCTTTGATCTGCGCCTGCTGCTGGTGCGGCAGGTGATGGTTCCACGTACCGAAATGGTGACAATCCCCGCCAACACAACCCTACGCCAACTGCTCCGGCTGCAAAAGGAATACCCACATACCAAGATTCCGGTCTACGAAACGGATCGGGATCACATCATTGGGATTCTGTATCTGCGCGATGTCGTCGATGAACTGGCCGATGGCAACCTCAGTAAGCCGATCCGCCCCTTTATCCGGTCAGCAATTTATCTCCCGGAAAGCACACGCATCACGACTGCTCTGGCAGCCTTTCGGGAAGGGCGGCAGCATATGGCGGTTGTACTGGATGAGTATGGCGGAACGGCAGGGCTAATCACGCTGGAAGACGTACTCGAAGAAATCTCAGGGGACATTCCCGACCAGTTTGAGGTATCCGATCCAGAAATTACGCAGCAGAGTGATGGGAGCTGGCTTATCAGTGGGCTGATGCAGATCGAAGAAGTGAACGAAGCCCTGGGTACCGAATTGAACGACGAAAACTATGACACCATCGGCGGCTACGTGATGGGTAAGTTGGAGCGCATCCCGACCCCAGGAGATGAGATTTCAGCGGGTGGGTTGCACTTCCGCGTCAAAAAGGTAGACGGTAGGCGAATCGACCAACTACATATTCTACGAGGTAAGCCACGATCCTGAATTTGCAACACTTGAACTGAGGCAGGCTGTGCCTGCCTTTTTGTTTGCCTGCGCCTACTACAACTACTCACTTACTTCTGCGTAGATCAGTGCATAGATAGTAATCTAAAGGAGATTGCGATGGAAACACAATCAAACAATCACCGTAGAAGTTCTCGAAATCTGATGCCTGGTCTACTGCTGGTTGCGCTTGGCGGGATTTTCCTGGCAGGGCAACTGATGCCAGGTCGTTTCACCGATGCGCTTATCCCGGTTGTGATTTTGCTCGGCATCGGGTTTACATTCTTCATGGTGTACCTGAGCAACCGTCAGAACTGGTGGGCGTTGATTCCGGGGTATACCCTGGTGGCGATTGCCGGGATCGTCGTTCTATCAGACATCGTCCATATTGATGGTCAACTGATGGGGACGTATGTCATGTTCGCCATCGCCTTCCCCTTCCTCTATGTATTCCTCAACAACCGTCAGAACTGGTGGGCGTTGATCCCTGCCGGAGTGATGGGCACGATTGGCGTGGGGCTGCTGCTGGACCTCGCGGGCACCTTCCTCCTGACAGCGATCCCCGGTCTAATGATCGTGGGCGGAATCTATATGTTGGTACGTAGTATGGGGCGTCACGAAGAGACAGATGAAGAGAATCAAGAGATGGTGGCAGCTATGACCGGGCCAGATACGGATACCCCTCGCTAGCATTTGAAGG
>JAHEME010000414.1 GCA_024643825.1 Chloroflexota bacterium
GGGTCTGCGCAGCGGTATTGTAGCGGTTCCAGGCGGGCGGCGGCAGCACGAAGGGAAAATCTCGCGGCTCGGCGGCGTGCCGATCTATCTGGCATTCGTGATCAGCGTGCTTGTTTCGCAAGGGCTGGTGGTGGATTCGTGGCAGGGGACATCCAATCTGCCGCCGGGATTTCAGGTACTGCGCTTTGACCCGAAAGAACTCTTCCGGCTGATCGGTTTGCTGGGGGGCGGTACGCTGATCTTTCTGGTGGGGTTATATGATGATTGGAAAGAACTTCGTGCCCTACCGTTGTACCTCGCTCAGATCGCAGCGGGGGCTATCGCCATCGGTTTCCTGATCCTGATTGAATATGTGAATAACCCGATCAGCGGCCTGCAAACCGCTGATTTTCCTTACCTGATCACGGTCACGCTCTCGCTGTTCTGGCTGGGACTGATGATGAACACAGTCAACTGGCTGGATGGGCTGGATGGGCTGGCTACTGGAGTCGCCGCGATTGCGTGTGTGGTGCTATTCCTCAATGGGGTGTTCCGGCTGGAGCCTCCTCAGCACAGCGTGGCATTACTTCCGCTGGCGCTGCTGGGCGCGACGCTGGGGTTTCTGCCGTATAACCGTGCGCCTGCACGAATCTTTCTCGGTTCTGGGGCTTACTTTTTGGGGTTCACGGTGGGCGCGTTAAGCATCATTGGCGGGGCAAAGATGGCGGCGATCCTGCTGGTGATGGGGCTGCCGCTGCTGGATGTGGTCTGGCAGATTGTGAATCGAGTGGCGCACGGGCAAAGCCCGCTGCTGGGCGACCGGGGGCATCTGCACTTCCGGCTGATCGATCTGGGATTGTCGCAGCGGCAGATTGTGCTGGGCTATTACTTATTCTGCGCGGTCTTCGGTGGGCTGGCGCTGGCGATTCCCTCGCGGCTGTACAAACTGATCGCCCTGGTGGTGCTCATCGCGATCAGTCTGGCTGGTTTCTTCTGGCTATCGCGGCGGGGGCAATCCGCCCCGGAGAAGTCTTAACTGTATTCGAGTTCGCGTCCGAGCACACGGCTGAAGATCAACTCCAACAGGGCGATGATGCCCATCATCAGCAGGTCGATTCCCAGAGAGATCACAAAGGCCAGACTGAGCCAGCGCGCGATTTGCGCGAAGGGGCCTTCCAGCCCCGCCTGGAGCAAGATGCCCAGATCGAGCACCAACAGAAACACAGTCACGGCTGCCAGCGCACCCGCGATCATCCACCAGTTGATGGCGTCATGTTCCTCCGGCATCATGGCGTTGGCAATTGAGAAGATCAGATAGACCCACAGCCAGAAATCGGGGGTCGAGACAAAGGCATTTATGCCTGCGAAGATGGTGGGGAGATCACCCGTCGCGAGGGAATCGATAAGCACGGTGGTATCGAAGCGCAGGCTGCCAATGAAGGCAATGGCAGCGACGCCCGTCACGAGGGGGACAATGCCCACGAGGGTTTCGCGAAAGGTATCGATGTTACTGTCGATTTCTACCAGCCCCAGCCGGATCACTCCTCCGCGCTGTTTCTCAGGCCAGAGACGGAACTTCTTGACCTTGACGCGTAGGAGTTTCGCCAATACCCACTGACTGCCTTCGTGAAGTACCACTCCCGGCAAGAGAAGCAAATAGTAAACGAGAACGGCGGCCTGCGGATTGTTGGTGATCAGCAAACCTAAACCCTGAATGTGCTTGTGCATCCAGCCCTCGATCTGACGCAAAGGCCAGATGATGATGGCAACTACGATCCAAGGAATTAACCAGTTCGGCATTGGTTCCCTCGCATGATGTTCACCTGGCGGCTGACTGCGCTGCCGCCCGCACTAACGTGATGAAGTCCTCTGGTTTGAGGGAGGCCCCGCCAACCAGCCCACCGTCGATCTCTGGCTGCTTCATCAGAGCCTCGACGTTATCGGGCTTGATGCTCCCGCCATATTGAATGCGGATCGACTGGGCGGTGTCTTGGCCATAGAGAGAGGTCAATGTCCCACGCACGACTGTGCCGATAATGCGGTTGGCCTCTTCCGGGGTGGCGGCCAGCCCGGTGCCAATGGCCCAGATGGGTTCGTAGGCAACAACGATGCCTGCCGCTTGCCCGGCACTGATGCCGTCAAAGGCCGCTTTGACCTGTTCACCGACAAAGGCGGCGGTTTCTCCTGCCTGGTTCTGGTCGAGACTTTCGCCAACACAGACTATCGGCGTTAACCCGTGGGCGAGGGCGGCTTTGATCTTTTTATTCACAGTATCGTTTGATTCACAGAAGTGCTGGCGGCGTTCGGAGTGACCAATGATCACGAGGTCGCAAATGCCCTGGAGCATCGTCGGGGCAACTTCCCCCGTGTAGGCTCCCTGCTCCTCCCAGAACATATCCTGTGCGCCCAGTTTGATCTGTGTATCCTTGAGAGCCTCGGCGAGGGGGGCAAGGGTTACAAACCCAGCACAGATGGCCTTCTCTGCCTGTGGGTAGGTTTTCAGCGGTTCTTTGACAGCATCCACAAATGCAAGCGCCTCCTGGATGGTCTTATACATCTTCCAGTTGCCTGCCATGATGGGTGTACGCATACGACTCCTTACCGGGTATCTATGTCACGATGTCCTCATTATAGACAAAGCGAGAGGGTTTGCGAAATAGCATGCCTTCGACGAGTGAACCCATTGCTATGGGGGAAATGCCTCACTCCCGGCCTCTCTCTGCATCGGTTCACGCACCGATATTTGTTGAGTTGCGACCTCACCCCCAACCCCTCTCCGTACCGGAGAGGGGTGCAAATCAGCTTCAACTCGTCTGAATTCTCAAAACTGTCGGAGTTTGAAATCGTTGGTGGGTGATCAAAAGACGAACCTACAGGCATATTTCAATGGTGATGCCTGCCGCGTGCTGGTATCATTGACTCAACTATGGCATCTGAACTGGGGCGCATCGGCCCGCTGGTGATCCGAACGTATACGCTGCTGCTCGACATCGTGCTTGTCGGGGGGCTTGTTGTGCTGGGCTGGCAGGGACACCGCCGAGAGCAGAACGCGGGCGCATGGGTGGATGCCGGGCTGATCACGGTGGTGGGTGGGCTGATCGGCGGACGGTTGATACATGTGGCGCTATACGCCGCGTATTTCCGTGAGAATCCGGTGGAAATCCTGCGGGTGTGGACAGGGGGAATCGACTGGCACGGGGCTGTGCTGGGTGGGCTGCTGGCCCTGGGGATCGCTGCCCTGCGGGGCATGGCACGCTTCCGGGCATTCACCGATGTGGCTGCATTCCTGCTGCCTGCGGGGGCGGCGCTGATCTATACCGGGTGCTGGATGACAAGCTGCGGACATGGGCGTGAGGTGGTTTCGTTGGCGGCCTACCCACCGATGATCGCACAGGAACTACCCGATTTGTATGGCGTGATAGCTCCCCGGCTTGCCAGCCAGCTATACGGGCTGCTCTGGAGCCTGATCCTTGTTGGGATCGCGGCGCTGCTGGCTCGAAGAATCTCGATGGAAGGCGTCGGCTTCTGGTTAATTCTGCTACTGACCGCTGTTGGAGCCTTCGCTATCGGTTTTACGCGCGGGGACGCTATCGCGATGATCGGCGGGCTGCGGATCGATCAGGCACTGGACGCGGGGTTGATCGTCGCGGCGGTGGTGGGCTTCGTACTGGCACGTCGGCAGACCCGACTCTACACACTCTATGGCCCGGCAGGGTTCATCCGAAGATAAGGAATCGTTATGCAATTTACGCTGGGAATGGCCCAGATCAACACGGTGCTGGGAGACCCGCAGGCAAACCTCGAAAAGCATCTGACGATGATTGAGGAAGCACGTAGAGAGAATGTTGATCTGCTGTGCTTCCCTGAACTCTCAC
>JAHEME010000415.1 GCA_024643825.1 Chloroflexota bacterium
TGACCCAAACACTCCTGCTTTTTACATAAACATAAGCAAGATAGGTGAAGGCGCAAATGGAACCAATGGCTAAAACGAAGAAGTTGAGTAAGTTCTGCCATAAAGGATAGTGTGAAGTTTGCGGGATTACCCAGGCCAACGGTAAATGCCATGCGTACCAGATAAAACCACCAATGAGGATGCCAACCCAGGGTCTGATTTTGTAGAGGTGAGGAAACATGAAGCCGCGATGCCCAAACTCTTCGCCAAATCCCGTAATGATTCCCGGCAAGATGTTGAAGACGGTTAACCCACCAACAAAGTAAATCATCAACATTGTCATGGGGGTAAACCCCGGTGGCAATGATGCGTTGATGTCTTGACCTGCCGCCGTCAACTGCTCGGCTAATCTATTAAGGAATACTTGACCAGTAAAATCCCATGTAACGCTGCCCAGCAAAGTAAACAAAACATACGAAAGAATCGTGATGCAAATTGAAACAAACCAGAACTTGAAATAGTCACTGAGTTTACCAAAGCGTAAATTTGCGTCGCTGAATTTTGGCTTGTAGAAAAACAGACGAGTAAGGATTGCTGAAATGGCTGGTGCTAACATATACAGCTGGGCTAAATATGCGCCCTGTTGACCGAGCATTTTTGCCCCAACGATTACAGCGGTGCAAAGAACCAACAGAATAACAAAATAGACTATAAGGGAAGACCTTTTCATTGAGGGCGTTCTGCTTTCTGTGTGCGCAACCCGCTGGTTGTTCAGGCTTATCCCTGCTCTTATCTGGAGTATTAGGTTCTTCCAGAAACTCAGTGATCCATCTGCAATGTTCGAAGGAAAAGCCTTTAGCCATTCCAGAAGGAAACGAGGCTGGAAAATGGAAGTCTCATTTTTCTGGAATGGCCTCTATGCGCGAAACACGCAGGCAGTTGGGGCAACCCATTCTGCCTGCGTGGGCCAATTTCGGCCCAACTGCACTAGCCATCACCTGAATCCTATAGGATACAAAGCCGCCCTTGTACAGCGAAAAACAGACGCAGGGGGAATCATATCGGCAGAGCTGGGTTGAGAGCTACTTCGAGCCGATGAAAGCGTACTTCGCGTCGCTGGCTGCGGAGTAGGCGACTCCGCAGCTACTCGCTGGCCGTTCTGCTGGCGGCGACGAGTGCGAGGATCAACCCCACTACTCCGCCCACCGCCGCGCCGATCATCGCGGCGTAATCGCTGCCGAACAGGACGCCCCCTGTGATGAAGCCCGCGCCGCCAAGAAGCATGCCCAGCGCAAACAACCCAACGATGAACGACATCGCAAAGGTGAAGGCGCGGTCAACCGGGCCTCGATGGTGCGGGATGCCGGCGTGGGCCAACTGCTCCCTCCATTCGCCCCCCAGCACTTCCTGCTGATGAAGCCTCTCCTCTTTCTGCTTCTGACGTTCCAGTTCCAGATCAACACGCTGCCGTTGTGTAAGACCGCCCATGGCTGCCTCCTTATGAATCGTGGACAACGCCGATGATCGCTATTCTCATCCTATGCCGTTCCGATGCGGCTGTGAAGATGTCATTCTTCCCGTTCGTTGGTTCGAGACCGGTTACTTGTTCGCTGCCTTATTCGCGCTGATCCCCGCAGCGATGAAGGCGATGATCCCGCCTGCGATAGCGCCCAGCATGGCAGTATCATCACTCTCGCCGAGAATGCCCCCGGCGAGGAAGCCAATCCCACCGCACACAGCTCCGAGCACCACCAGACTGAGAACGAAGGTTCCGATGGCGGCGATGGCGCGGGCGCAGCCGCCACGCTTGCGCGGAAGTTCCCCGGCCTGCGCTTTGCGCTTCTGCTCCTGCTGCCACGCATAGCCCGCCATCTGCCGTTGGCGCTGCTGTTGCTGCTGCTGGAACTGCTGGTTGGGATTCGGTCGCATCGTTACCCTCCTTGTGGCGGTGATGATCCTCCATTGTGGTACTTGCTTCAGGGGTGGTGATCAGCCCTTGCCCCTGGCAGCGACGATCAGCCCTACGACGAAGCCAGCGATCCAGCCTGCTGCTGCTCCTGTGAAAGCGGCGCTCGTGTTTAACCCGGCAATCGCGCCTGCCAGCAGGCCAATCCCACTGAGCAGGATTCCGAAGGTGATCGCGGCAATGATGAATGTGAGCAGAAATCCGTGTTCGGGGGCTGCCTGTCCGCCGGAAGTAGTTCGCTGCTTCCGCCTCCAGGCTCGGCTCAACAGGCGTTCCTGAAGATCGTGGAGCGTGCTCTCGATCTGGTGGAAGATCTGTTGGTGGGGAATCTCGTGCATGGCTATCTCCTTTCACTCATAGCCAACACTACGATTCCATTATACGCCATTTTGTGCGGAACCGATCAGCACAAACGGGAGGGTCGTGCATCCGCGGGCTATTCCCCTGACATAGTTTCTTCACCCCGCTTACGATTGCAATGGAAACTCATGTGTGTAATCTATACAATAAGATGAGGTGTGTGTGGGGGAACATAGAAAGCAGGTAGCATCGTCCGACGATCTTATAAGGGAATCATCTGTGATTGCTGACAGCCATGAATTTTATCTCGCCGTATCAATTGAAGAGGTCTACGCCTTTATTACTATATCGGAGAATATGCTCTCGTTTCTGCCAAAAGACCCTTCTCTGACTTACTCAGACGTTGAGGTGAAACCTGACGGAGGTTATCGTTACCGGGTCGTTTACAAGGTCATGGGAATAAAGATCACCACCCTCACCGAGACGGTGGAGATGATTCCCAACGAGAAGCTGGTGATCGAATCGAAAGGGCAGATCAACGGGGAGACGATCTGGACTCTCACACCAGTCGAGGGGGGAACGTGGGTCAGCATCCACTACGAGTACAGCGAGCCAGAAAATATATTTCAAGCCGTTGCTCGCAGCTATGCCCATGTCGTGGTTCGCAGCACGCTTTCCGAGATTGCCAGGAATGCCAGATCTCTAATCAAACCACGCGGAGATGTGTAACGCTTCCTGGTGTGCTCTGCGTCCTGCCGGGTTAGGGGGAGTTGGGCTTTCCTACGGTGGCTGGTTTTGCCGGTTCGCCTACAGATCGGCGTACGCGGCCTGCTTCCTCTGCTGTTCACGCTGATGATCCTGCCTCTGATCTTGCGGGCCATTCCCCTGACATAGTTCCTTCCCTAACCACGCGATCTGTCATAGCACAATGGACAGATCGCGCGGAGTCTGTATAATGGCGGGGTCGCTAGAGAAAAATTAAATCGGAAGAAGGCCCGACCAGAGAGCAGCGGCCCTCGGTCATGAATGAAGAGGGCTAAGCAAAAAGAACCAATGATGGGCAGGAGGCTCTTTGCATGATCATTGACCAGCATCAATTTCACCTGTCTATGCCTGTCGAAGAGGTGTACGCCTTTATCATCGTAGCAGAAAATATGCTCTCCCTGCTGCCAAACGATCCTGCATTGACTTACTCAGGCGTAGAGACGAAGCCGGATGGCGGCTATCGTTATGAAGTCATTTACAATCTCTTCCGAATGAAGATCGTTACCATCAGCGAAACCGTAGAGTTGATTCCCAACGAAAAGCTGGTCATTGAATCGGAGGGACAGATCAACGGGCAGACGATCTGGACTCTCACACCAGACGAAAATGGAACACGGGTGACTATCAGTTACGAGTATGATGAACCGGATAACACCTTGCGGGCTATCACCAGCCTCTATGCCAATGTCGTGATCCGCAGCACACTTTTCGAGATCGCCAATAATGCGCAATCGCGCATCAAACCGCGCGGGGCTGCTTGACTCTTCGTGGTGTGCCCTGCGTCCTGCCGGGTTAGGGGGAGCCGGGCTTTCCTACGGTGGCTGGTTTTGCCGGTTCG
>JAHEME010000019.1 GCA_024643825.1 Chloroflexota bacterium
TGGCGCTGAACAATGGGGCTACCGTCTCAGCGGCGCTGGCGTCGTTGGCCGTAGTGGATGCAGAAAATCTGGTGCGCCATTCCGAAATAATCACTGCCCTATCTTTGGAGGCGTTGAGGGGATACCGGGATGCCTTCCTGCCGCAGTTGCATCAGGTGCGCCCACACCCCGGTCAGATTGCTACCGCAAGCAACGTGCTTTCTCTTGTCGAGGGGAGCCGTTTGCCTGATCCCGGTGACGCAGAGCATGATCCGGTTCGCCAACCTCCACAGGACCCCTATTCGCTGCGTTGTACTCCACAGGTCATCGGCGCTGTGCGGGAGACAGTAGCACATGGGCGTGAGATGTTGATGCGTGAAATTAATTCCGCGACAGATAATCCGCTAATCTTTGTTCGCCCGGAAGATCGTCTGCCACGAGACTACAAAGCCATCTCCGGCGGAAACTTTCACGGGGAGTACATTGCTTTCGCAATGGATCACCTGAGCATTGGGCTAACCGAGTTAGGCAGCATTTCAGAACGGCGCACATTCTGGCTCACGAATGCCCATATGTCGCGAGGGCTACCAAGTATGCTGGTGGCTGGCAATGATACGTTTATCGATAGCGGCTTGATGATCACCCAGTATGTAGCTGCTTCGCTGGTTTCCAAATGCAAAACACTGGCTCATCCAGATAGTGTTGACTCAATCCCCAGCTCTGCAAATCAAGAAGATCATGTGAGCATGAGTATGAACGCGGCCCTCCATGCGCGGGAAATCGCGGAGAATATCACATCCGTGCTTGCCATTGAGTTGCTGGCGGCTGTGACCAGCATACGTCATCGCCTAGAAACCCTCGAACTCAGCAGGGATGATCTGGGAAATGGCACACGTCTGGTCTTCGCGGCGCTCGAAAGCATCGCGCCGCAGATCTTTCAATTCCCGCTGGATCGAGATGCGGTCGTTTATCCCTATCTGCGGCTGGCGGAGAAGGCAGTCCGACAGGGGACTCTCGTCGATTCCCTGCGTTCTTCCGGGTTTCAGTTCCGAGAAGTGCGCTCCATGACGACTGTTGAGTAGCTACCAGTTGCGTATTGTTGTAGCAGCCTGTTCGCGCGGGACTGTGCGCTGCTCGCTTCCGCTGGCAGTTTCCCCCAACTTGCGGATAGTCACCGTATCAGCTTCGATTTCTTCGGGGCCGAGGACGATCACATAGGGGATGCCTTTGTTTGACGCATAACCAATCTGTTCACGTAGACTGCTATCCGGGTCTAATGTGGTAGACGTATAGATGCCTTGGGCCCTAAGCAGGCTGGCTACACTCAAAGAGGCTTCTACTGTCTCTGGGCCAAACACTGTGACGAGTACTTCGGCAGTTGCGGAACGGATCGAATCCGGGAACATGTCCAGTTCATCCATCGCATCAATGATGCGCTCAATTCCCAGGCTGGTTCCGGTCGCCGGATAGCTGACATCAGAGAACATCCCAATGAGTTCATCAAACCGTCCTCCGCCGGTGATGCTGGGCATCGCTTTTGGCTTCTCAATGGTTGTCTCAAAGATTGGCCCTGTATAGTATTCGAGGCCACGCACCATCGCGAAGTTCAGCGCATAGGCCGTCTCTGGCACCCCCAGAGCTTTGAGATAGCGGAACAGATCGCGCATTTCCTGGATTCCTTCTACTGCGCTCGCAGAGTTTTGGAGTCGGTCTTCGAGATCGTCCAGCGCCTGCATAGGCGACCCGGCAATCTTCAAAAGATCAAGCAATTGATCTACTACGTTTTCTGGAATGATTTCTACGCTACTTCCATAAAAGGATCGCAGGCTGACCGATAACTCATTCACAATCTGGGCTGTTGCTGCCTGGAGTTCTCCTGAAGGGATATTCTGCGCTTCCGTATCTGCGATCAGCTCAGTTAAGGCGGGGAGCAGTCCCTCTACCATGCGAGGATCAAGCTCTTCGCCTCCATCCGTTCGGCTGTTCGTGAGATAGCCTCCCAGGTCATCGACGGCCAGCTTACCCTGTAGAACGAGACGAGCAGCCCGTTGGAGGGGGTCGCGCGGTTCCTTGGGAAGCCCAACTGTGAGAAGCTCCTGGCGAACGCCGTCCATACCAATCTTGTCCAGCTTATCGATAGACCGATATAGACCGGGCTGAAGTGACTCTGGAACCCCCGCATAGTCGCCAATCCCATCGAGAAGTTTGCGATTATTAACGGAAATTTTGAAGTCTTCGAAACCCAGGTGATTCAGAACCTGGTAGATCATGGCTACGATCTCAGCATCCGCAAGCATGCTGGTTGCCCCAACAATATCTACGTCACATTGGTAGAACTCGCGGTAGCGGCCTTTCTGTGGGCGGTCGGCGCGCCATACAGGGGCAATCTGATATCGTTTGAAGGGGCGCGCAAGCTCCGGGTACATTGCGGCCACACGGCTCAGAGGTACGGAGAGGTCATACCGCAATGAAACTTCGCTGCCGGGAGTGTCTCCGTACCATGCCTTATAGATCAGGCGTTCCGCATCCTCGCCATATTTCCCGGTCACGGTCTCAGTTAGCTCAATGGCTGGGGTCTGAAGAGGTTCAAAACCAAACTGCTCGAATACCTCACGCATGATGTCTATCACGTATTGTCGCTTGATCATTTGTTCTGGCAGGATATCTCGCATCCCTGCTGGCAAACGTGGGGCAACTTTGGTGGGCATAATCTTTTCCTTTAATGATTCTAGGCTGATAACAAAAAAGCGTGGAGATGAACTCTCCACGCTTTGCTAGTAATGGCTGGCACTCAGTCATGCCAAGAATACACTACTCCTGCTGCGCGGAGGTGTTGTATATTATGACCATGATGATGAGTGTGGCAGAAGGAACTAAGTTTAACTATCAACATAGGCGCATTTTAGCATGCCTTGAAGCATGGCGGCAAGTCATCTCAGTATATTGTATGCCATCAGCTTGGCACGCAGTTGAGTAGGGCTGACAAAGACAATGGACTTCATGCCCAGTTCTTCTGCCGCTTCGGTATTGCGAGAGAGATCGTCAATGAATAGCGCATCACCGGGTAGCAGCTCAAGACGTTCCAGTGCAAGAAGGTAAATCTCTGGCTCTGGTTTTGCCATCCCTACTTCAGCAGAGCTAACGACAATATCAAAGAGATCATTGAATCCACAGTTTTCTGCCAGATACCGCGAAAAATCCCGGCGAGCCGTATTGCTGAGAACAGCGAGGCGGCAAACAGAGTGTAATTCCGTCAGCAGAGTTCGCATTTCAGGGCGAATGCCCCGATGCTGGTACAAACGGTGGATGAAAACATCCCGATCCTCTTTGTCATGCAATCCCAGTTCTAATAGTCGAACTTTCCAGAACGCATCTCGGCTAATCTCTCCACGCTTGGCTTGTTCCCAGGCAGATGAGACATAGAGATGGTTCCACAGCTCTTTACCTTCCCTGAACCCATGTTGTACAGCGAGCGCCTTAAGGTCGTTTTGAAAACCGCTTATGTTAAGCGGCCCTTCAAGTACGCCTCCGTAGTCGAAGATCAGAGCTTTGAATGTGCTTGCCATATTATGAATCCAACCAGCGGGACAGTTGTGCTTCAAGATTAAACGATGACTTGAATTGTACTGCCTGCATGCCGAAAGACACCGCACCTTCAACATTCACAGAAGAATCGTCAATCATCAGGGCGTGATGTGGTTCAATGCACAGTGGAGAAAGACATGCATTGTAGGCTGCACCGTCTGGTTTCATAATCCCAATTTCGGCGGAGATAATGCACGGCGAAAACAGATCGAGCACATGAAGCTGCCTAAGATCATCGCGTAGTGAGACGGGATTGTTGCTAAGAAGGCCCACCGGAATACCACTTTTTCGTAACCGCCGAATGAGGGAGATCAATTGGACGTCAAGTCGATCTCCACTGTAGAAGTCTCGCAGCAAATTGGGAACTTCCTCAATGGGAATTCCCAACACCGCCACGAGAGCCTGTTCGTATTCGCTGGCTGAGATTTCCCCCAATTGAAGCTGCACCCATTCTGGAAGGCCATGCACAATTTCCTCAACCGAACCTGGAACGAGATTCAGGCGTTGATCCCATTTCTGACGCGGGGTGTAATCTTCTGTGCGCATGAGAACGCCACCCCAATCAAAAATGATGGCGCTTGTCCTATTTGTATTACGCTGATCCCTGAACATCATCATAGCTTAACAAAAAAGGCGTGCCTGCGCTCATGTACGATTGTACTTCCATGCTCCTGTCGCTATACTCGCTTTTGACGCTTCCCTTTTAGCCCTGTTTACTTTGGTTTTCTAATCCTACTCTTTGGAAGAGCAATGAATAATGCCTGATCGAGATATGTATGACATTCTGGTTGTTGGAGCTGGTCCCACAGGGCTGTTTGCCTCATTCTATGCGGGCCTCCGAGAAATGCGCACTAAGATTATCGAGGCACTCCCAGAACCTGGCGGGCAGTTGGCTGTTTTGTATCCGGAAAAGATGATTTTTGATGTAGCTGGTTTTCCGGAGATTCTGGCAACGGATCTTGTCAAGGGCCTTATGGACCAAACTTCGCGCCATAAGCCAACCTTCTGCTTTGACGAACGTGCTCAAACCCTCACGCGGGAACAAGATGGTTCGTTCACACTTACCACAAATGTGCAATCCCACTATGGAAAGACTGTGGTGATCTGTAGCGGAATTGGTGCGTTTCATCCCAATAAGCTTGACAATGAGAGTCTGAACCGATTTGAAGATAATGGAGTCTATTACTATGTTCAGGATAAGGATCCATTCAGAAACAAGAAACTCCTCATTGTAGGTGGTGGTGATTCGGCAGTGGACTGGGCCTTGAACTTAAAAGAATATGCAGATGAAGTAACTTTGATCCACCGCCGTGGCGAATTCCGAGCACATCCAAGTAGTGTTACGGAGTTGATGAATTCGAGCGTTGACGTAGAGACATTCCACGAACTGAGATCGGTTTTAGGAGACGGGCACATTACGGGAGCGGTCATTTACGATAATCGCACCGGGGAAGAAAAACAGATCGATCTCGATTTCATCCTGATGAATCTTGGGTTCAAGGCCGATCTGGGGCCAATAAAAGAATGGGGCCTTGAAATTGAAAAGAGGTATGTCCTGGTCAATGGACGGCATGAGACGAATATCCCCGGTGTGTATGCCGCCGGAGACATAGCGAGACAGCCAGATATTGAACCGCTGAACCTGATTGCAACCGGATTTGGGCAGGCTACGGTCGCTGTCAATTACGCATACGCCTATCTCACAGGAGGTAAGGTCTTCCCAGGTCACTCGTCAGAAATGCATCCATAGGCTCGATGATTAATGGAAGAGCGATGACTATAGATCCAGCAGATCGTGCAGCGAGCGTGGCGCAAGATCAACAGTAAAGATGTTTTGATAAGAGACCGCAAATTGCGTCTTGACTTCTTCCATTGTGGGGGCAGAGGTTCCAAGCAGCGATCTCATCGAGCAGATCTGACTCTCTTGGATTCCGCAGGGGACGATCCCAGCGAAGTACTGTAGATCCGTAGTGACGTTTAGCGCTGTTCCGTGTGTGCTTACCCCGCGCGCACTCACATGCACGCCAATGGCTGCGATTTTGGCTACCCCTTCATCTGTATTAACCCAAACCCCTGTCAATCCCCTTTTCCTTTGACCTGCAATACCAAATGCTGCCACCGTCTTGATCAGGACATCTTCTAGCCTACGGACATACCCCACATAGTCCGATTGGACGAGGCATCCCGAAGCATCGGTGAGTCCGAGGAAGCAGATCGGATAGGCAACCAATTGCCCAGGCCCGTGAAATGTGATGTCACCGCCCCGATCTACATCATCATATACAGCAATTCCCTGTACCTGGCACTCTTCCCGACTCATGAGCAGATGTTCTTGCTTGCCAGAACGTCCCAGAGTATAGGTCGGCGGATGTTCCAGCAGCAGCAGGGTGTCTGGTATTCGCTTGGCGGCACGAGCATCGGCTAGCTTTTGCTGAAGTGACCATGTGGTCTTGTAGTCAATCATTCCCAGATCGACTCTGTAACTCGTAGTAAAGCGGTCCGATTTCATGGAGTGACTGCGCCCTGAGGAGCGATATTTGTGATTAGCCAATCCCCCCCAGGATTCTCTGGTCGTTGGAAGGTGATGATGAGTGCCCCCTGATGCCCCACAATACGGATATGTGTTTCATCTAGAATCTCGGCTTTATAAGAAACGCCAACCAGGGCCAATCCAAAAGTCTCTGCATTTGCCATGACAGTATCATTCGCGGCGAGAATGGCAGCGCCAGTCATATCGTTGCGTTGGAAGCGTTCCACAAATTCAACCAGAGCTGCATATGGCGAGGGAACTGCCGTCGCCCACTCCCACTCACTTCGATCCCGAAACCCCGTAGAAGGAGTTGTCACCTGATACTGGTTGTTATCAAGATCCCACACAAGTTGAAATAGTCGCTGCGGAGATGTTGAGTCTTCCTGAAATGATTGAGACTTTCCTGTCATTTCACCAACTGCGACTATTTGTGACAAATCTGGCGCCAGATTTATTGAAGCATTGATATCGTTGAACCACCAATCCGGAATGTCATCGCTGATCCAGCTTTGTTCCCATTCCGAATTTGCACCTAAGGTGAGCAGCGAAACGTGAGCATGGCGTATCCCTTCCAGATCGAGGGTATGGTAAGCGATCCCAATATGATTGTCTTGCCAGACAACGTCCAATGACTGGATGCCTGCCGTAAATTGGCTAACTTCTAAAGGCTCTTGATTAGGGTTTTCCAGATCGTAGAAATACAGTCCAATGCCGTCTGGTATGGCGACAATAGCATAGGATCCATGCCGACGAACGAACGCTGGGTCCGCCAGAGTCAAGTGCTCTGAGGAGAAAGCCAAATCGGTCAGATCTGTAGATGTAACAGCATCTGGTGCGTTGAGATAGGTGGGGGCGAGGAGAAACTGCTGGATGGCGGTAATAATTTCTATGTGGCGGTGTTGTGGGTCTGTTTCCTGAAAAGCCTGAGGGATGGCTGTTTCAAGAGGGATAGCGTTCTCGGTAGAGAGCGACTGTGGTTCGATCTCTCGCAGTGCTGTGGGGCGGCAGCCTACAACAATCAGAATCAGCGTGGAGAGAAAGATGTTGCTCGCCCATTTACTCAACATACCCCGAACGCTCTTGCTACAATGATGTTTGAGTGCCATCACCGAGAATCTTCTGCACAGAAACCTCAATCAAGCTGTGAATCTCATTCAACCGATCCCCTGCCTGACGAATGCGATGCACTGCATTCATTTGTTCTGCACTCAAGCTACCAAAGCCACCGTCTAGCAAGGACTTTACCAGTGACTCAACGCTTTGCACTGGCGGAAGGAGCGTCTCGGCGTTTAGCGCAATGGCACGTGCCGCGTCGATCTTCTCTTCGTTTGTGGCTTTAGTGTGTTCAATAGAACGTACCTTGTCCAGGGCAATGCTGGCATAGTCCGCCAGACTGGAGAGGATCGTTTGATCGATGGTACGGAAGGACTGGGTTCCATGATTATAGACAGCCAGAACACCAACTACTTTGTTGCCAGCAAGAATCGGAACATTGATCAATGCTCGTACCAGGAAGCCGGTCTTGACTTTGTGTTCAGCCTCGCCACTCTTCATGACAGATTTCCCTGTGCGAAGCACCTCCATGGCATCTGAATCAGTGGACGGCTTGCGGATCGCTTCTGCTTGCTTTGTTTCGAGGCCCTTCTCTGCGCGGAGAACAAGTTCATCTGTGCTTGAACCAGCAAGGAACAATGCGCCTTCCGCCGCGTGGGTCAGAAAAACACTGGCATCTACGATGTGGGAAAGGATTACGTCGATGTCAGTAAGTGCCGTAATCGCCCGTCCAATACGCGAAAGGGTCGCGATCTCGTCCGCATGGCGAGCCTGGAGGTTCTCGATGTCTTTTGAAGATGTTTTGTTGAGGTCTTTCGTGGCTTCAGATGCTTCTTCCACAAACAGGATGACGCGGCCAAGTAGGATTTCATCATCGACTGGTTTAAGGACAAAATCGCGTACCCCCAGCGAGAACATTTCCGCAGCCATTTGTTCGGTGAGCCGCGCTGCGAGAAGCATGGCCGGGGCGCTGCATCCCATACGTCGCTGTGATTGTAATGCCGTAAAAGGGCCAAAGCGGAGGCGGCTGACGTCAACGATTACGACATCGCACGGCGGTGGTGCAATATCGTTTTCTGCCACAATCACTTCATATCCTGCGTCAGAGAATTGAGGCAGCAATGCGTCTGTACTGGCCGGAGTATCGGTCACCAATAGGATGCGCCCCTGGCTTGTCATTCCTTCATCTCCATCACTTCATAAATCAAGATGGGCATCTCACGACCTTTTAACGCACGATTACCCAGCTTTTTCGCTTCGATGTGATTTCTGACTTGCTGATAGGTCTCGTCGCTAATCAGAATTTGCCCCCCCATCCCTGTCTTTTCCAAACGGGAGGCAGTATTGATTGTATCTCCGATAGCCGTGTAATTGCGGAGGCGCGATGTTCCGACATTTCCGACAATCGCTTCCCCTGTATGGATTCCGATCCGAAAGTTTAGTCGGAGCTTCTCAGGGAGGCTCTGCTGATAAGCCTGCACCTGGGTCTGAGCAGCAAGCGCCGCTTTTACAGCATGCAAAGCATGATCTGGCTGCGGAAGTGGAGCGTTGAATAGAGCCATCACACCATCACCGAGGAACTTATCGAGTGTACCACGGTTTTCGATGACAGCATCGGCAATCAGGGAAAGATAGCCATTCAATACCGTGAAAAGAGTCTCCGGGTCAGCATATTCGGAGAGTGTGGTGAATCCCTCCAGATCAGCAAAAAAGGCAGTCACCGTGTGCATGTGACCGCCCAGCGCAACTTTTGTGGGATCATCCAGCAATTGCTCTACTACGGTAGCTGCTACGTAATGTTCAAACGTTTGTAGAATCTGATCGCGTGCAGCCCGCAGATGATCAGATTCTTGTTTAGCACGCAGCCGCACTTCGACACGAGCTGCAAGCTCGCGGGGATTAAATGGTTTCGTTAGATAGTCTTCTGCTCCCAGCCCCAGTCCCTGTACCCGGTCATCAATTTCGGAGAGTGCTGTCAGCATCAAGATCGGAATGCGTGACAGATCCGGGTCAGCTTTTAGACGCTCGCAGACTTCGAAACCACTTAACTTGGGAAGATTCACATCAAGGACTATCAGGTCTGGAGTTTCGGCTTGCGCTGCTGCCAGCCCATCCAGGCCATCAACCGCAGAAAGGACGTCGTATCCTTGCATCGTGAGGATATCGACAACTAGCTGACGGCTATCCTTATTATCTTCTATGACGAGGATTTTCACGCTGCCCCACTTGCTCTATCGGCTGGCGGCAATTGTTCGTCTGCCGTAGAAGTGTTCACATATTGTTGAATCTTCTTGTTAAGCTCCAGAAGATTTATCGGCTTTGATAGGTAATCATCACATCCGGCTTCCAGAGCGCGCTCCCGATCACCGACCATGGCATGGGCCGTCAGCGCAATAATGGGTATGGCTGTCGTTTCTGGGTGGGCTTTGATCTCTTTTGTTGCTTCCCAACCATCTTTGCGAGGAAGGGAGAGATCCATAAGGATCAGGGATGGTTTGTGTTGGAGCGCTTGGGCCACACCTTCAATGCCATCCACGGCCTCAATGACGTTGTAGTCGAGAGAATCCAGAACATCCTTTATCAGTATGCGGTTATCGACATTATCTTCTACTACAAGGATGACAGCCTGGGTTTCCCCCATGATGGTTTCCCTTACGTTCTTGCGATTCCGAACCTGGCTGCTAATTATATCGTTTTGTACGTGTCTAGGTGTGTTGTTGGGAGATCGCTGGATTCGTCGTCGGCAGGAGCAGTATGCGAAATATACTTCCCTGGCATGGCGAGCTTTCTAGCCAAATATCAAGAATCATGGTAATCGAAGAAATGATGGGAATAGACACAATCATGCCTCTGACTCGTCATTATACACTGAGTAGCCAGAGGCTAAAATGTATGCAGGGGGAATCGTTCTAGGACGCGCGTCCTCGATGTACTGTCAACGGGGATATGTTATGTAGATGCTGATCGTCAGAAGCCGTGTGACCATCATGGACTGACCTTGTGCGACTCCCAAGAAGAAGTTCTGTTCGTGTAACGGTTTCCTGATCATGAACGAATTCGCCGCATACATCACACATCCATCCATCGACATTGGGCAAAACAACGAGGTTTCCGTCCAACCATGCTGTATAGGTAGCTGTCAGCGGTTGCATTGCCCCTATATGGCAGATATCGCACATGATCTCCTGGCTCAATGATGCCACCTTTCAGGGGGATGTTGTATAGTCATAATGAGGAATAGTGCCCCAGTTTTGCGGGGGCCAATACGATACCCATGCTTTGCCGATTATCGCGTCCTGCGGCAGCATTCCCCAACTGCGTGAATCGCTGGAATGTGCGCGGTTATCTCCAAGCACAAAATAAGATTCCTGTGGAACAACCCATCTGCCCTGGAATGGCATCATACGCTCATCTGGTAAATAGGGTTCATCCAGACGATTGTCATTAACAAAGATTTGGCCTTCTTGAATCGTGACAGTATCACCGGGAAGACCAATGATACGCTTCACGTAGTCGTCTGCTGGATTACCCGGAAAATCGAACACGATGATATCGCCACGTTGCGGAACAGCAAACTTATACGCCAGACGGCTTACAATCAGGAATTGGCCTGTATGAAGGTTCGGTTCCATGCTCTGGCCGTCGACCACATAGCGTGCCGTCGCAAAATTCACTGCCAGCCAGATGACCGCGGCTAGCAGGATGGTTTCGATAATCTCTCGGGCTATTCCCCATATTTTGGAAGGCTCAGGAGCAGTCTCTTCCAGGAGTACAGCGTCATCAGAGGTAGTGGGTATTGGATCGGTTTGCACGTTCACTTGTATGCCTGGTTCGCAAGGTTGCTTGCATTATATTCGATGCGGCAACGCTGCGCCAAGCCTTTTTGCGCATGTAAGGACGATTCGCGGGCCGTAATTATTTATCAGACGGTAATTTGCTTGACAAAACCATGCCCATCGATACAATTACTTGCCATAGCCGAAGTGGCGGAACTGGCAGACGCGCTACGTTCAGGGCGTAGTGACCGTACGGTCGTGTGGGTTCGAATCCCACCTTCGGCATTGCAGTCGAGCGAAACATTGGCTCGACTGTTTTGTTGAGAGGCTTGGTGTCAGCTAGATGAACTCAAGAGATTTGAGAGGTCCGGATTCTCACACTCCAACCGCACCACGTCGTTTGCGTCGTTTTCCGCTGAATAATCTACAGGTCATTCTGATTGTTCTTCTTGTAATCGGCGGTCGATTAGTCATTGATTTCAGCCGTCGTATTGTGGAAGGGCAGCAGAAGATTACGGAACAGCATGAGCTAGAAGCGGAGAATGAGGAGCTTATGAGAGAAGAGCAACGGTTGGAAGCCGCGAAAACATACTATAGCAGCCCCGGATTTGTTGAAACATGGGCTCACAATGATGGAAAGATGGTACGGCAGGGAGAAGTTCTTGTAGTTCCTCTGTATGAAGCGATTCCAGAAGGACAGCCGCGTCTACTTGAGACTTCAGCTTCGACGTCCCCGGCAATTTGGCAGGTATGGTGGTCGCTTTTTTTTGATGAGCCTGCTCCTTTTGCACAATCGATGCCAGTGACCGGTCAATAGATTCTGGTTGCAAGGCCCCACTTTGCCTGTGTACAATCGATTATAGTGATTGAGTTTTCCCCCTATTGATATTGAGGCATAGTGAATATAGAGCTTCACACAACACCAGCAGTGTTTGATGAACTGGAGTTCGTTTGGGATACCTTGCTGGATGAAGTTCACAGCATCGATTTTTTCATGTCCCTGCTGTGGCAGAGAACATGGTGGAAGCATTTAGGGCGTGGCACTCTGAATGTACTAGCGGTACAAGATGGCTCTGGAGCTATCGTGGGAATTGCGCCCTGGTTTATTGAAGAGACCGACGGGCGACAGATAGTGCGGACGATTGGCTGCGAGGCGGTCTCTGATTATCTCAATGTGCTTTCCCGCAAAGGGGCCGAGGAGCAGGTTTTCTTGTCTCTGCTTGAATATATGCTTTCTTCCAATTCCCCAGTATGGGATGGCTTCGAGCTTTGCAATGTTCATGAAGAGTCATCAATGCTTGAGCAGCTACCCGATCTTGCGCGTCGGCATAATCTTATGGCGGAAGTCCGGGAAGAAGATATTAGTCCCTTCGTGATACTTCCAGGAAGCTATGAAGGATATTTAGAGCAATTGGAGAAAAAGCAGCGCCATGAACTTCGTCGCAAACGTCGGAGAGCAGAGGAAAACGGTGTCACCTTCTCTGTTGTAGACGCGAAAGATGACGTTGACGAAGCCATCCAGAAGTTCCTTGACTTGATGGCAATGAGTACGCCCCAAAAGGCCAGCTTTCTTCAAGAGCGAGGTCATGCCGCGTTCTTTCAGGAAATTGGTCGTGCAACACTGGCCGACGGCAAACTTGTATTGCTATCTGCCTCATTTGCCGGGGAACCTGCTGCCGCTATGTGGCAGTTCCATTTTCGAGATCGCATGATGCTTTACAATTCAGGCTTAAATCCGGCGGCCTTTGCTTCTTTGAGTCCTGGCATCGTCCTGTTGACTTATAGTATTGAGGATGCTATTGCGCGGGGATGCCGCTATTACGATTTTCTTCAGGGAAATGAGGAGTATAAGTTTCGCATGGGAGCACAGGCAGCGAACGTCTATAACCTGATCATTCAGCGATCGGAAGCTGTCTAGTGCCTCTCCGAGTAGCTATGCTAAGTGTTCACACATGCCCTCTGGCAGCTCTCGGTGGCAAAAAAACAGGGGGAATGAACGTCTATGTTCGTGAGCTAAGTATGGAGGTCGGGCGGCGAGGCGCCACCGTAGATATATTTACTCGGTCACATGGTGATTGCGTTGCTCATTCTCATGAAGAAGAAATTGGCTCCGGTGTGCGGGTCATTCATATCCCGGCAGGGCCAGAGATTCCTTTATCGTCCATTGACATCTATTCTTATCTCCCTCAATTTGTAGAGAATCTGCTGGATGTTGTGGAGCATGAAGGTCGGCATTACGACTTAATCCACAGTCATTACTGGCTTTCCGGCTGGGTAGCGCAAAGGCTTCGGGAAACCTGGGGAGTTCCGATTATCCAGATGTTTCACACGCTAGGGTTGATGAAGAATCGTATTGCTGCTCGTGCAGACGAGACGGAGCCGCAGATTCGTATTGAGACGGAACACGATGTTGTAGAAGCCTCTGACTATTTGATCGCTGCGACTCCTGCAGAACGTATCCAATTGATGTATCTGTATGGGGCATCAATGCCGAGGATTCATTGCGTCTCGCCCGGAGTGGATGTTACTCACTTTCGCCCTATACCCAAAGATGAAGCTCTTACCTATGCGGGTGTTAGCCCTGACCGTCGTATGATCTTGTTTGTAGGACGGATAGAGCCTCTCAAGGGAATTGATACGCTTCTTCGTTCTCTGGTTATTCTTCGGCAGCGAGCACCGGAGTTGGGAAAGAAGCTTACACTGGCAATCATTGGTGGCGATCCAATTGATGCTGATGATCCTGAAATGTCGCGGCTTTTGGAATTATCTGATGAACTCGATCTTCGTGAGCCTGTCTTATTCCTGGGTGCCAGAGAACAGGATGTGCTTCAGTATTACTACTCTGCTGCAGAAGCGGTCATTATGCCATCACATTACGAGTCGTTTGGGATGGTGGCACTAGAGGCAATGGCTTGCGGAACACCCGTTGTAGCATCGGAGGTTGGAGGACTAGCGTATTTAGTGCGAGATGGAGTCACTGGCTTTCATGTGCCAGATCGCAGCCCGGAAGACCTGGCAAGCCGCATCCAGCTTCTGATGGAAAATGATCTGTTGCGGCAAGAAATGTCGGTTTCGGCGATGCGGTTGGCAGAACGTTATACGTGGCCGTTGATTGCTTCTCAAATCATGAACCTATATGAAGAGAGCACTCAGGTGCAGGAAGGTTTTTCAAGACGGAAACAATGGATGAGTTGAATTCAAATCGTATGAAGCCAACGGGAATTACACTGAACAAGCGTACCCATGAGCTTGTGATCGATTGGGGAGGCAACCACATTGGGAACTATCCATTGGATGCGCTCCGGGAAGCCTGCCCCTGTGTGGTTTGCCGTGGTGGTCATGAGAACATGGGATCGCTGCACGATCCCGACTTCATTTCCCTGACACCAGTGAAATCATATGATGTGGTCGATCTCCAAATTGTTGGCAACTATGCATTGCAGATCTCCTGGGATGACGGTCATACTTCCGGAATTTATCCATGGTCTTATCTCACCCGTATCTGTCCCTGTGCAGCTTGTGTAGAGAGGCGCAGTCTCAGTGGTTGATCTCCCAGGGGTCAGCCAGTAACCAATTCCACCTGTAATGCCGCGAGCACGAAACGCATCGGATTCGCAATGGATATAAGATCTGAGCC
>JAHEME010000416.1 GCA_024643825.1 Chloroflexota bacterium
CCTTACCCTCAACTGTGTAGCTGGCGAGCACCCAGCCGATGCCATACTCCTCATGTTCCACAGAATCGCCGCGACGGTAGCGGTACTGGGGCGGGAGGGGGACGGGAATTCCTGCCGGGGTTGCCAGCGGTCGGGAGCGAGGCTTGCGGCGGTGGGCTGTCAGCACGACGAGCAATGCGCCCATCAGCGCGAGGAAGAAGGCCACCACTGTCGCCATCGACGCATAGCCGATGATGAGCGTAAGATCTGGGCCATCGATCAGCGCGCCGATCACGAAGGCCGCTCCGGTGAACAGCCAGATGATCCCCAGTAGGCGGTTGAGCACCCGTTCGACGGCCTGATCGTGGGCAGAGAGGCGCGCTCGCAGCGTGACGCGGCGCAGAATGCCCGTCAACCCCAGCAGACACATCGCAATCCCCAGTACGAGGATGACGGGACTCTCCACTAGCATCATCCGTGATTGCAAGCTCATGATGGATCATTCATCCTGAGCCGAGTATAGCACCGTCTGCTGATCAGGGCTGGGTCGGGTCGCCGCCGGGGGTGAAGGCGCAGCGGAAGCCGAGGGTCTCCTCGCGGGAATCGGGAGCCGCCTGCCTGCGCGCCGCCGGGCGCAGTTCCGCGCCAAAGCTGGCAAAGCTCCCCCCCCGGAATATCTTCTCTGATCCGTCCTGTGGCCCGGTTGGATTGGCATACGGGGTGATGTCGTAGAAATCGGCCTCGTACCAGTCGAATACCCACTCAGCGACATTGCCGGAGACATCCTCCATGCCGTAGTAGCTGGCTCCTTGCGGGTAGTTGCCGATGGCGCGTGTATCGCCAAACAGACTGCCGCCATAATTCAGGAAGTAGCGGTCTATCGCTCCCTCCAACTCCCACGGGACTTCGCGTGCTCGTCCAGCCTGCGGATCCCAGCGGGCGGCCTTCTCCCACTGGGCTTCGGTGGGCAGATGCGCCCCCCGCCACTGGCAGTAGGTCTGCGCTTCCTGCCAGGTGACGTAAATGATCGGGAAGTTCTCAAAGCCGGGAACACCGTAATACGCGGATCGGGTACGCGACCGCACAATCGCCGGGGATTGGCACGCCCCCGCCGCTACGCAGCTCTCAACCCCCCCAATCGTGACCTCGAATCGGTCGATGTAGAAGGTGTCCAGCAGAACCTCGTGCTCCGGGTTTTCATCCTGCAAGCCGCGAATGCTGCCCATCACGAACGGGCCTTCCCCGACGAACATCATCTGTGCCGCGCCCTGGTAGATCACTGGCCCCGCATAGGTCGGTGAGACGGCTGCGGCAGGGGGGGCGGCTGCGGTAGGTGTGGGCGGGGCTTCCGTTGGAACATCGGTTGGAGCAATCGTCGCGGAGGATTCTATGGCTTCGACGGTTGGGGTGGGGATGTCGGTGGGTTCCTCGGTTGGCACAACGGCTACTGAGGCGGTGGTTGCGACCGCCGTTGGTTCCGTTGCTGCCGCTGAGTTTCGCAGCCCCAGCGAAATCCCACCGATCACGGCAAGGAGGGCAGTCACCGCGACTGCCCCGTACAGGACGCTGTGCCAGATTGGGCGTATACCTCTGTTCGCCGGGAAGGCAGCATACGAGTCCATCTCCGGCAGCAGCGACTCTAGCACGGGCACTTCAAGGACGGGATCTGAATCCGGTCTGGGGGCAGTCGATTGACCCGGCATGAGCGAGAAGTCGATGGCGAGGTCGGGTTCCGGGGTAGAGGCCTCGGCGGGTGGTCGGTCGCCGCCACCGACGATGCTGGTGGCGAGTGATTCCGCCATCTCTATCGCGGTCGGGTGGCGATCCAGTGGTTTCTTCGCCATCGCGCGTTTGATGACGAGGTCAGTTTCCATGCTCAGTTTCGGGTTCAGCATCCGCGCTGAGGGAACCGGGCGCTGCACATGCATCAGAATCTGGGCGATAGGCGTATCGCCCACATAGGGAAGTTGGCCTGTCAGCATCTCAAAGGCGGCCACGCCCAGCGAATAAATATCGATGGCCTGCGTGAGCATCCCGTGTTCGGCCTGCTCCGGGGCAATGTAGGCGGGGGTTCCAACGATGTTGCTGCCTGTCACCTCGATCCCGGTCTCCATCAGCCGCGCCAGCCCGAAATCGGTCAGGTAGGCGTTTCCCTGACTGTCAAGCAGCATGTTGCTGGGTTTCACGTCCCGATGGAGCACATCATGTGCGTGCGCGTAATCCAGCGCGCTGGCAACCTGCAATAGAATCTGGGTGGCCTTCTCTGGAGTCATGCGCCCCGCTTTGATGCGATCATGGGCGCTGCCGCCTTCCACGTAGCGCATCACGAGGAAGGGCATATCCTCGTACTCACCATAATCGTGGACGGGCAGGATGTGCGGGTGTTCCAGATTGGCGATCAACTCGGCTTCCTGCTTGAAGCGAGTCATAAATGTATCGTCGTGGGTGAACTGGCTGGGCAGCACTTTAACGGCTACCGTGCGGTTCACGCTCGCCTGGGTAGCACGGTATACGGTCGCCATGCCGCCCTTACCGATCAGGCCGACGATCTCATATTGACCGAGCTTGAGTCCAATGAGTTGATCTGAGCGAGTCACGCGTGTTTGCTCCGCTCGCGGAGAAGGGGATCACAAGAGGCCGCAGGAGGCCCTGCCCTTTACTGTACCCCTTGCTGCACTCGGAAACAAATAGGACGGGGGTGCTATGCGAATGGCGGATCGCTTTGTGCCGTACGTGGAGCCATACGAACGCGCGTGTTAGAATGAGCGTCAGAATATCATGCCCATTGGCAAGCCCGCCTTTCTTGGGGAAAGCTGAGTCTATCGGAATGGCAGAGAGAGGTTCCATCAGGAACCCACTCATCATCACCAGCATCAATCTGATGGTTCTCCTATTGGGCATGGCGATCTTGCTGCATGGGTTCGTCAAGGTGCTGCCCTATCATCTTGACCCGGATGAACCGATCATTCGCATTCGGGCCAACGCACTTGCGACCTAGGGTCGATTCGAGGACTTCTATTCCCCTCTTGGGGTGATCGCCCTCGCCGGGCAGCAGACCATGCTGCGGACGATCACCCCATCGGGTCAGTTTGCGCCGCAGCTTTACTACCTGTTTGGGCGTTACTTCTCGACGCTCTATGGGATGATCCTGCTCGCAGTTACCTATCAGGCGGGGCGCAGGCTCCACAGTCAGGCGGCGGGTTTCAGCGCGATGATCTTTCTGATCGCCGTGCGGGATACCATCACATTCAGCAAACTGCTGAAGACTGATATGCTTGCCTGGACGCTGGCGATGGTGGCGATTCTGCTGGCGATCCGTGCCATGACCCGGCAGAAGCGGTCTCTGCTGGCGGCGGCTTTTGGGATCGGGCTGCTGGCGACGGCAGCGAAGTACATTATGCTGCCCGTGCTGCTGATTCCCGGCCTCGTGGCCCTGATAGTGCTGCCTCGCACCGTACCTATGATTGGAATCCGGGGTACTTCGACTGGGATGAATGGCCCGTCCCTATCCCGGAAGATGTGCCGCCGGGGACGTACATACTCACGATTGGGATGTATGATGCGGATACGCTCGTGCGTCTTCCGGTGACGGATGCGGATGGGCAATCGATGGGGGATCAGATTGATCTGGGGTCGATCACGGTACGGCCTTAGTCGAAACCTTGAGATCGCATCTTCCGGAGGATGATGAGGAATGATGGACTATCACATAAACATCTTCTACAGCGAAGAAGATGAAGCCTATATCGCAGATATTCCTGATCTTAAGTTCTGCTCAGCACACGGAACCACACAGGAAGAAGCACTGAAAGAGGTACTGATTGCCAAAGACGGCTGGCTGGAAACCGCCCGGTCAGAGGGAA
>JAHEME010000417.1:0-2540 GCA_024643825.1 Chloroflexota bacterium
CAGATAGATCAGTTTGCTGAGACGCTGCGTCCCCGCATACGAGGCTGCTTCCGCAGACACTCCCTCTTCCAGATCGCCATCACTCACTATCGCATAGGTAAAATGATCGACGATGCGCATCTCTGGCGCATTAAATCGTTCCGCCAAGAATCGTTCTGCTACAGCCATCCCAACGCCGTTGGCAAACCCCTGCCCCAGTGGGCCCGTGGTCGTCTCGACTCCGGGCGTCATATGGCTTTCGGGGTGTCCAGGTGTAATGCTGCCCCACTGCCGAAACTGTTGAATCTGCTCCATCGACACGTCATAACCCGTCAGATGGAGAAGTGCATACAGCAGCATCGAACCATGCCCTGCTGACAGCACAAACCGATCCCGATCCGACCAATGGGGATTGTGCGGGTTAAATCGCAGATGGCGCGTCCAGAGAGTATAGGCCATCGCAGCAGTTCCCATGGGAAGTCCCGGATGCCCTGAATTTGCCTTTTGTATGGCGTCAACGGCCAGAAATCGAATCGTGTTGATACTCTTCTGCTCAATGGTGTTCGTGGACATGGTTTCTCCGAACCGGTTGCCCTATCACTGGCGCTACAGTACGCGTGCCCGTGGTTCGATGAGCTTGTTTACGCCCCAGCGATAGTCGCGCGTAGATTTTTGCGCGTCTGAAGTCATGCTCTTATTGTAGGGACTGATCGCCCGACTTGTCCAATTCAGCGATCACCGGATCTCATAACTCCTACTCTGCGTATGGTTAATCCAGACAACTCGGGAGGAAGATCTGATACCCAGACATAACCGATCTAACGCAGGGGCGGGTGATCTGAATTGGGCACAAAACCATCACTCGATTCAAAAGGCTCCGCTTCCCAGTTTGTACTCAGCGTCGATTTATGTCCGGATCTCAAGGTCTCACTCTTGACGATGCAGAAGTCCATCTCCTCGCTGACCACCAAGCACAGTATGGCAGTCTTCCTCCCTTCGTCCAACGTCTTCATGACCACTTCGCCCCTGATGACTAGATTTATGTCCGGTTCTCAAGAAGATCGCTTGACTCTTATCTGACAAGATTCTATACTAATCCTACCGACCGGTCGGTAGGATTTGTATAATGACGAAAGTCTCTTCTAAAGAAATCGTAGACGCTGCGATTCGATTATTTAATCGAAACGGTTATCATGCCACCTCCATGCAGGACATTGCAAAAGCCGTATCCATCAAGAAACCAAGCCTCTACCATCACTTTGAGAGCAAAGAAGCCATCCTCTTGACTATCCTGGATTCCGGCATGCAGGCCCTGATTGAAGAAACAGATGCCATAGCCGGGGCACAGGGAGATGCAATATCAAAACTGAGATCCGCTGTGCGTGCGCATGCCTCAATGATCGCGTCGAATCCAGAAGCTGCCGCTGTTTTTCTCCGTGAGGATCGCGGTCTTGGTGAAGGCTACCTTTCCCAATATGTCGCCCGTCGGGATCAATTCGAGAATTTGCTCCGCATGATCGTCCAGCAGGGCATTCAGGAGGGCATTTTTTGTCCGACAGATGTTCCGATCAGTGTCCAGGCCCTGCTTGGCATGGTCAACTGGATGACACGCTGGTATCGAACAGAGGGTCGCCTTTCATCAGAGCAGATCGCCGATCAGTTTGTCGATATTTTCTTGCAAGGGATACGCATAGATTTGTAGCACAATCCCCCGTTTCGCGAGGTTAGTCCCTTCGGAGTGATCATGTTTACATTTACCCCTACTGACGAACAACAGATGCTCATAGACACCATCCGACGCTTCAACGAAGGGGTGCGGAAGGTGGCCCACGATTCGGATGAAACAGGGGAAGCCCCCGCCCACATCATCGCGAAAGGATGGGATCTGGGTCTGCTGCCCGGACTCATTCCAGAAGCGTACGGTGGCTATGCTGAAGAACCGGGGGCTGTAACCGGGGTACTTGCTCTGGAAGAACTTGCCTGGGGCGATATTCCTCTTGCTCTCACCACTTTGACTCCCGCAGCCTTTGCGCTGGCAGTGTTGATCAGCGGAACAGAGGATCAGAAGCAGCATTATCTGCCAGAGTTCTGCGATGCGCATCGTCCTGTGATGACGGCTGCGCTTGTAGAACCAAACCCTTTATTTGATCCGTGGCGACCTACCACAACAGCCTCGCAAGAGAATGGGATTGTGAGATTGACCGGGCAGAAGACCTGCGTTCCTCTCGCCGATAGCGCCGAAAGAATTCTTGTATACGCTGCCGACAGCGAAACAGGCGCAGTGGGAGGCTACATCGTGGAGCGCGATACTCCCGGACTTTCCATCGGCGAAAGAGTCAAGCTCATGGGCTTGAATGCCCTTCCCCTGTACTCCCTGAACTTGACAGACGTAATTGTAGACTCGGATAAACAACTTGGCGGCACAAACGGAACCGACTTCAAGAGCATCCTCCACCGTAGTCGCATCGCGATTGCATCCCTCGCGGCTGGTGTAGCACGAGCATCGCTGGAGTACGCACGCGACTGCGCCAGAGAACGAGTCCAATTTGGCGTTCCGATTG
>JAHEME010000417.1:2550-3834 GCA_024643825.1 Chloroflexota bacterium
GGAACCAAGCAAGCCGTCGCGTTCCGGCTCGCAGACGTAGCCATCGAAATCGACGCAGCACGAATTCTTGCCTGGGAAGCAGCATGGCAGGCAGATCGAAACTGCGATTTGACGCAATCCTCCACATGGGCCTACCAGCTTGCCCTGAAAACAGCCGCCTTCTCCGCTGACTCCGGTGTGCAGGTATTGGGCGGACATGGTTATATTCGCGAACACCCGGTGGAACGGTGGCTTCGCAATGCCGCAGGTCTGCGGAATTTAGAGGGATTGGTGCTGGTCTAGGACGTGACGTTCAGGGAGAACAGATATGATTGATTTCAGTGTACCGGACAAGGTGCAGCAGCAGGCGCAAATGGCGGAAATGGTAGCCAATCAGGTCATGCGACCCACCGCCCGCAAATATGATGAAAACGAACACGAGCGTCCGATGGAGTTCATCAACTTCATGTGGCCCGTTCTTGCTGATATGCAGAAGCGTGCCCTTGATCGGGAACGCAGCAAAGCCAGCGAGCCGGAGCGTACGACCGAGAGCAAGCCAGAAAAGAAAGAGGCAGGCTACTATACAGTCTCTCTTCTCCACATGATGGAACGCCTTGCCTGGGGAGACGTGGCCCAGTATTTATGCTCGCCATCAGGGATGCTGGGGGGAACCGCGATTGAGGCGGTTGGTACACCGGAGCAAAAAGAACGTTTCCTCAGTCGCTTTGCAGACTCCAAGTCTCCGCCTTCCTGGGGCGCAATGGCAATGACTGAACCTGGTGCAGGTTCGGACACATCTGCGATTACCACGACAGCGGAGCTTGACCAGAATACGAACGAGTGGATTATAAACGGGGAGAAAATCTTCTGTACCAATGGTAAGCTAGCTCTGGACGAATCGAACGGACTGGTCGTAATCTGGGCCACCATCGATAAATCGGCAGGGCGTGCGGGTATCAAGTCGTTTGTAGTGGAGGCCGGAACCCCCGGAGTTCGCGTCACCAAGCAGGAGAAGAAGTACGGCATTCGCGCAAGTGATACTGTCGCTATTGTATTCGAGAATGCTCACATTCCCTACGATAATCTTCTAGGGAGCGCAGAAGTTCGCCAGAAGGATTCCAGCAGCAAGAAGGGCTTCAAAGGAGCCATGAAGACCTTTGATGCGTCTCGCCCCATAGTCGCAGCCACAGCTGTAGGAGTTGCTAGAGCCGCCCTGGAAATGACCAAAGAAAAGCTGGCCGAGGCTGGAGTGGAGATTCGCTATGATGCCCCGCCGCAACAATTGACAGCCATCGAGCATGACAT
>JAHEME010000418.1 GCA_024643825.1 Chloroflexota bacterium
AACGTGGCTTCTGAGGCAAGGGCTTCTAGGCAGAGATCGATGGGGGGAAGTTTCTGAACTCCCGCATACTTGAGTTTTAGTCCTTTTTCCGCTGTTGCAGAAAACTGACCCTTTGTCAGGCCATAAACACCATTGTTCTCTACGATGTATATCATATGCACATTGCGGCGAACAATGTGCTTGAACTGTCCCATGCCAATGCTACTGGTATCGCCGTCACCGCTGACGCCAATTGCGTGCAATTCGCGGTTAGCGATAGATGCTCCCGTAGTTACAGACGGCATACGTCCATGAAGCGCATTGAACCCATGCGACATTCCCAGAAAATATGCAGGTGATTTGCTAGAGCAGCCAATTCCACTCATCTTGATGACACGATTGGGAGGAATCCCTAGCTCGTAAGCCACAGCAATGATCTGACTGGAAATCGAGTTATGCCCACATCCTTTGCAGAGGCTAGTTGGTCGCCCTGTATAATCGCTGCGTTCCAGCCCAATGAGATTTACACGTGCAGCCGTTGTCGCCATGTTTACTTCACCATCCCTTCATGTTCGATTACCGTCTCCGTGAGCCAGCGGCCCGTGAGTGGAAGACCATCCGAGTAGGCCAGCGAGTGAATCTTTGTCGCAAATTCGGGATATTCCATGATCAACAAGCGGGCCATCTGACCATCAGTGTTGTTGTCAATTACGTATACACGATCATGCCGCGCGATAAAGTCGTGGACTTCTGTGCTCAACGGCAGTGCCTTCAAACGCAGATAGTCTGTCTCGATTTTGTTGGCTCGCAGGCGGTCACGGCCCTCTACAACAGCCGGATCACTGGTTCCATAGGCAATGAGACCAATCGAAACCGAAATCCCAGTTTCATCTATCGCAGGAGGAGGAACAAGGCCCCGCGCGGTTTGAAACTTCCGGCGGAGGCGTTCCATATTGTGCATCCAATCTTCTGAACGTTCACTATAGAACGCGTTCTCATTGTGACCCGTACCCCGCGCGAAGTAGGCTGATCGCCGATGCTCATTGCCTGGCAGCGTTCGCCAGCCAATACCATCGCCATCCACATCACGATAACGCCCCCAATCGCCCTTTAGCTTGTCCAGTTCTGCCGCTGTCAGAACTTTGCCACGATCCATTGGCTCATCGGGATACTCGAAGGGCGACCCCATCCACAAATTCATGCCCAGGTCGAGATCGGTGAGAACAAAGATCAGCGTTTGCAGCCGTTCTGCAAGGTCGAAGGCGCGCCAGCCAAACTCAAAGCACTCCGATAGGGAAGATGGCAGCAGTACCACGTGCTCAGTATCACCATGTCCACATAAATAAGCGGCCAGAATATCCCCCTGAGAGACACGAGTCGGCAGACCTGTGCTTGGCCCCATACGCTGTACATCCCAGATCACAGAGGGAACTTCGGCAAAATACGCCATGCCTGCAAACTCAGACATCAGAGAAATACCAGGGCCAGAGGTGGCTGTCATGGAACGAGCACCAGCCCATCCCGCCCCAATCACCATTCCAATGGCGGCAAGTTCATCTTCTGCCTGCACAATTGCGTATGTGGCTTCTCCTGTCTCCGGGTCATGCCGGAGTTCAGACAGATACTCACTGATCCCATCAGCCAGACTAGTAGATGGCGTAATCGGATACCAGGCAAGGACGCTCACGCCGCCAAAGACTGCACCCAGTGCAGCCGCAGAGTTTCCATCCATCAGGATACGCCCCTGCGTAGTTTTCATGGGCTCCACCTGATAGCGCCCACTCGGAGTCAAGTGATCCTCAGCCCATTGATGAGCACGTTCCACCATGTCCATATTCAATTTGATCGGCTTCTCACGACCACCGAAGTGATAATCTAGGGCTTCGCGGATTCTGTCGATTTCTATGCCCAGCAGAAATGCCAGCGTACCTACATAGATCATATTGACTACATAGTCTTTCAGATTCGATGGCACTTCGGCTTCACTCATCAACATTTTGATGGGCATTGCATAATATGTAATATCGGCTCGGCTAGTGGCAATAGCCCAGTCATCCGGGTAGAGGCATATCCCACCAGATGGCAAGCCAGCAATATCCTCGGCAATTGTCGACTCGTTCATAGCGACAAGCACCTCGCTTGTCTCTCGCCGAGCAATATAGTCGTCTTTGCTGAGACGAATAGTGAACCATGTTGGCAATCCCTGAATGTTGGATGGGAAAATATTCTTGCCATTCACCGGGATTCCCATCTTGAACAGCGCCCGGATCAGTGTCGCATTCGCGGTCTGGCTTCCCGTACCATTTACGGTAGCAACAACGATCTGGAAGTCGTTGATGATGGGATCTTCTTCAGACACCTGAGATCCCACCGCTGCGGTCTGCTGCTTATCAGTCATATAGACACTCCTCAATCATCCGAAAACGAAAGATCAGATAAATCGGACTTATCTGATTAATTGCCTGTTCTATATAATATCAACTTTTGAATCAAAAAGGCAGGGTAATCCTGCCCTGGAAGCTTACTCATACGAAATCCGATCGGTTTGTCACCTTCTCAGCAATCCATTTGTTATGAGCCAGTTGATCCATCCACCGAAGGGTCAACTTCACGAGGGGGTACATAGTTTGGCGCAAGGGCGAACCAACGCAGCGGATCAATCGTGACGCCATTCACAATCACTTCGAAATGAAGGTGCGGCCCATTGGTACGACCTGTAGCACCTGCCGCCCCAATGATCTGCCCTTTCAGCACAGGATCGCCAATAGTCACATAAGTTTCAGAGAGGTGGGCATACTGAGAGAATACGCCATGTCCATGATCAATAATGACCACGTTGCCCCTCACATCAAATAGGGTTGCTGCCGCTACTCGGCCAGAAGCGGCAGCAAGCACTGGTTCTCCCACAGTGCGGCGAAAGTCGATGCCTGTGTGATGAGCAGCCCACAAACCGCCATTGTATGTTCGATCCCCACCAAATCGTGACGTAATGATCCCACCGGGCACAGGGAGCGCATACGGCCAGTCCCACATTCCCTGATCGGATCGCACCGCATAGATTGCGTCCAGGCGGCTAACTTCTTGCTTGTTAAGGTCCCGATCTAACAGAGGAATTAGGTTAAAAGGAAGAGCAATCTGTTCTTTGGGATATGCATAGTCGAGGACAGTAACGGTCTGTGTCCTGCTAATTTGCTCCCCTGTTAATGGATTCTCTGCGTAAACCTCAATTGTGTGATCTCCTGGTGGTTCGTCGAAGCCATAAGAGAAGATTGCTTCGTATCCATCCCCAGCCCAGAATACAGGTAGAGGCTGTCCATCCAGAGAAGCTCGTACAGTAAGAGGATGCCCGCCACCAATGTATACATACCCGGCAGAGGCAGGAACCATTTGATCTGGGGCGATGATCACAGAGAGTGACGGCGCAATTGGGCTAGCGTAAGCGACCTTTGGGATCGAGCCAATTATGACAGCCATCGCTGCCAGCAAGAGGAGAATACGTTTCATTATGAAAATACCAGGTTCCCCCAGGCATCAACCTGCGCCGTCCACGGCGGATCAATGACAATGGTTGTGTCAAACTGAAAAATGACGGCTGGTCCCACAATCTTGTTGCCTGCCAGCAGTTGATCCCGTTGAAAGAATGGGACAGAAATCGGGCCTTCCTCAGAAAACCACACCTGGCCCACTCCAATTTCAGCGATCTTCGGCGGCTCATGGCCACCTACTTCGAGTGGTGCGATGTCTGGTTTGGCAGACCCTCCGACTGCTTTCACACGTGCATTGATAGTCTCAACTGGTGACTGATCGTGACGATGCCCGTAAAGCGTCTGATGGGTAGCATGGAAAGCTCCAAA
>JAHEME010000419.1 GCA_024643825.1 Chloroflexota bacterium
CGTCCCCATTCACATGGATGACGGCAAGCTGCACGTATTCACCGGATACCGCGTCCAGCACTCCACCGCGCGTGGCCCGGCCAAGGGGGGCATCCGCTATCATCCGGCTGTGACCGAGGCCGAAGTCACCGCGTTGGCGACGCTCATGACCTGGAAGTGCAGCGTGGTCGGCATTCCCTTTGGGGGAGCCAAAGGCGGCATCGCTGTCGATGCCCGCGCTCTGACCCGCTCCGAACTCGAACGTCTGACGCGCCGTTATGCCTACGACATCAGCCCGATCATCGGTTCCCGGCGCGACATCCCCGCCCCGGACATCGACACCGACGGCCAGATCATGGCCTGGTTCAACGATACATATTCCATGCTGCACGGTGGTGCCAGTGATCCCGCCGTCGTGACCGGAAAGCCCATTAATCTCGGCGGGTCGCTGGGGCGGGGCGAATCGACCAGCCGGGGGCTGGCGATCTGCACCGACCTTGCCCTGCAAAAGATGGGCATGAGCACCCGTGACGTGACGGTCGCCATTCAGGGATACGGCAAGGTGGGCCGCTATGCCGCCGAAATCCTCTACAACGAATACGGCAGCAAGATCGTCGCCATCAGCGATGTGACCGGGCGCAATGCCGGGGATGTGAAGGCCAAGCTGGTTGTCGAAGGAGCCAACGGCCCGACCACGATGGAGGGCCATGAAATCCTCGAATCCAGGGGGATCATCGCCGTGCCGGATATTCTGTGTAATGCGGGCGGCGTGACCGTCTCCTACTTCGAGTGGGTGCAGGGCCTTCAGTTTGACCAGTGGTCATTGGAGAAGGTCAATACACGCCTGAACGAAGTCATGACCGAAGCTTTCGAGAACGTGTGGAACGTCAGCAAGGATCACAAGATTGGGATGCGCGAAGCCGCGTTTGTGGTCGCTGTGGATCGCGTTCACGAGGCGCTGCGGGTGCGCGGGCTGTTCCCGTAAAACCGACGAGTTGCCAATCGCGAGGCCCTGCCGGGTTCGGTGGGGCCTTTGTTGTGGGACCTCAGGCTGACACTTCCCAGTCACGATGATCAGGGGATGAGGGGTGAGGATCGGTGGGATGCGGATGCCTGCGCAGGCGCACGCCTCGACGCTCAGAACTCATCGTAGCCGCGAAATATTTGGTTGGCCTGTGGGCTGACATTCTGTCAGCTAAGAGAACAGTCAGATACAGCACCGTCTGTAGAATACAAACTTCCGCCACCAACGGAAACGTGTGATAATTGTGCAACGGTGTATCGATGGTTTGGAATCCCAACCTATGAGGACGAGCACCAGGGTCAGGTAGGAACGTATATCAAGATGTACTTCAAAAAACCTGGACTTGGAAGCCGTTGGGACCCAGAAAGAGACACATAATGCCACCCAGGAAACCGTATCCGACACTGAACGGAACCCACAAGGTCAAACCAGAACCCCTGTCGGTTATCGATCAGCTACTCTTTGATCTGGGCGTCACGGCGGGTAAATGGCGCGAGACGAAATCTGACCGCTACGTTAAGCTCTATCGCAAGATCTACCAACAACTGCGTGATCTCGAGTGGGCAGGATCTCTTGACCTTGATGCGCTCCTCCCTGCCGAGTATATGCCAGCGGATTATCTGGAACGGTTCAACGTCCCGGCAGAGACCAAGAAATTATCTAAACCGTCCAAGCCGCGCAGAAGTACCCCTGTCCGACAGGTAATTCCTCAGGCGACGAAGCACCAGGGCAGGTGATTGCCTGCCCTGTTTTGCTTCCTGCCCTCAATTTCCTCTCAGCCAGCCACGTACAACGCCGACGCAGAGCGACGGCCTCAGCGCCGAGTACTTCCTGAACGACGGGTTAGGCTCGGCAATGCCTACGCCAGCGCGGTACTTCAACCCTGCTCAGGGACGATTCCTGACGAGCAGGCAGGAGGTGAATCCGCTGGGATGAGTCGCCACAGTCGATGACGGGGTCAACACCTATACGTATGATGCCGCCATGCAGTTTTCCGAAGGAAAATCTGCCGTAAGCAAGGGCCAGAGGCCCGCGCGACCGCCCCTCACGATGGTGCTCAGCGAGACGACGGGGACGGAGACCCCCTTACTCCTCAATGACTTCTTACCCCACCAGGACGCGCCAGCCACCCAGCAGGCAGATCCACACCAGCGCGCCGTAGGCCGCCAGCAATGCCGCCAGCCCACCGATGCGAATGCCCTTCGCCAGCACCGAATTCGGATTTCGCTCCAGCCGCTTGACGAACAGCGAGGTGAGCAAGAACGTCACCACAAAAGCCCCCACAAAGGCCATGCCAAACGTGGTCAGGAAGATGGCGAAGAACGACCCAACGAACCCGATCCCGAAGGCGACCAGCCCGGTGAAGCACACGGCGATCATCGGGGCGATGATGAACGCGCCCCCGAAGGCGATCTGATCGGCGATGATGTAGGCGACGCCAAACGAAACCCCGAAGGCCGCCACCATCGCGATCAGCCCATTGACTCCGAACACCTGCGGCACGAGGATCACTTCCATCAGGTCCAACCCGGTGATGAAGGCCATGCCAAAGGCGATGCCGAACGAGATGCCAAACACGATCAGGAAGGCGCCCTCGAACACCGGGCCGAAGGCGTGCCGCCAGCCCGTCACCGCCGGGTATTCGAGCATCCCCAGCCACACCGTGAGCATCCATCCCACCACGATCCCGGCGATCAGCAGCCACAGGGGAACCATGCGCGCCTGCACGGGGATGGCATTCGTGCCCAGGGCGATCATGGGGATGAGCAGGGGAATCCACAGCAGGGTGCTCGCCAGCACCGTACCGATCCCTTTGGTGGCTTCTTCGCCGAGCCGCGCCCGGTACGAAGTCAGCTTCTCAGGTTGAAAAAACACCCACCACAGCAGGCGGGCGTGATCGGCGGGATTCCACAGTCGCAGGGTGAGTTGCTGCGGGCCAAAGTAGCGCGGTTCCAGATCGGGCATGGGGCTGGCTCCTGTGCATGATCGGCCAACCCCGGCGGATGGGGTGGGCGAGGGATTCTTCTTCTCCTCTAACTATACTGTAGAAGAGTGATTCGGGTTCATGGGAGTTTTTCCCCATTTATCGAGGTGGGCCTATACTACGTATCCCATTCGCTGCCCCCGCCGAGGCTCGTTCTGTTGACTCGTTTTCCGCTGATCATCTTGTGTACGCTGATCGTGTTGGCGGCCTGCGCTGCACCCCCATCTACAGAAGAGGCAAACCGCCCGACGCTGCCGCCCTCGTGGACTCCACCGCCACTGCCGACGCATCCCCGGCTGACGGAGACGGAAGGCCCTCCGACTGAGATACCGAGCGTCACGCCAACGTTCACGCCGTCGGCGACGATCACACCGCTGCCGACGCGAACGCCGATCCCCACCGCCACACCGGAGCCAACCAGAGGCCCATCACCGACGCCACGGCCCACGCGCGCTCCCAGCCCGGAGGGGTTGCAGATCGGCTTCGAGCCGGTCGCCAGCGGATTGGTGCATCCGACCGGGGCCGCGGCTATGCCGGGGACAAACTCGATGGTGGTGATCGAACAGGGGGGGGGAGCACGAATTGTAGATCGTGGTCGAGTCCTGCCAACCTACTTTCTGGAGATCAGCGGGTTCGTCAACTCCGCTGAAGCGGAGCAGGGGTTGATCGGCATCGCCTTTCACCCGAATTTCACCAGCAACGGCTACGTCTACGTCGATTACACCGACGCGAACGGGCATGTCGTCATTCAGCGGTGGACGGCGCGATCCGATCGACGCACGGTCGATCCGACCAGCGGCGCGGTGATGCTGACCATCCCGCATCCGG
>JAHEME010000420.1 GCA_024643825.1 Chloroflexota bacterium
CGAGTTGGGTGTTTGCAATCTCACTTCTTGCATCGGGGCTTTCATCATCGACGGTTGGGACGATGGCCGGGCAGGTGATCATGCAGGGATTCTTGCATCGGCATATTCCTCCCTGGCTGCGCAGGCTGGTGACGATTATACCTTCCTTAATTGTGATCAGCATTGGCCTTGACCCGACGCGCACTCTGGTCATCAGCCAGGTGATTCTTAGTTTCGGGCTGCCATTTGCCATCATCCCGCTGATTCAATTCACGCGGAATCGGGATATCATGGGGGTATTGGTCAATCGTCGTGCAACCACGATCTTAGCAAGTGTGGTCGCCGGGTTAATTCTTGCGCTGAATGTATTTCTACTGATTCAAGTGTTCGCAGGAGGCCAGGGTGTTTGAGCATATTCTCGTTCCACTGGATGGTTCGACAATGGCAGAAGCGGCCCTGCCCGCCGCCGCGTATATGGCGGAAAGGGCGAATGCATCCGTCACTCTGATGCACACCATTGAGCGTCATGCGCCCGGAGAAGTTCACGGGCAGCGCCACCTCACCGAAGGCGCGGAAGCGGCGGATTACCTCAACTTAGTTGCCGCGCGTAGCTTCCCTGGAAGGAACGTGAATCGCCACGTGCATACAGAGGCGGTTGGTTCAGTGGCCCCCAGCATTGTGGCACATGCGCAGGAACTTGACGCCGATCTGATTGTTCTCTGTTCTCACGGGGGCAGCGGCCTGCGGGGGTTGCTCTTTGGCCGTATCGCACAGCAGGTGATCGCCCAGGGAACGACCCCTGTCTTGATGGTGCAGCCTACAGCAGACGGCTCAGCCCCTATCTTTCAGTGTCACAACGTGATGGTGACTCTGGATGGAGATGCCAACCATGAGCAGGGGATTCCCATCGCAGAAGGGCTGGCGCAGATGTGTGGTGCAGAATTGCATCTCGTATCGGTTGTGCCTACCCTGGGAAAATTAACCGGGGAAGGCGCATCTACGGGGAAGCTGCTGCCCGGCGCAATGATCGCAGTGCTTGATCTGGCGGAGGCGGGTGTCAAAGAGATTCTTGCGAAGCATCTGATCCAGCTTGAGGCGGCGGGGATTCGTGCCTCAGCAATGGTGCGGCGTGGCGATCCGACAGACATGCTTGTCGCTTCCGCGCTGGAGCGGAACATTGATATAATCGTGATGGGGACGCATGGCAAAACGGGCCTCGACGCGTTCTGGTCGGGGAGCATCACTCCGCAGCTATCCTATCGAACGACGACGCCTGTGCTTCTGGTGCGCGTGAAGGAAGCTGCATCGGATGACGCCCTCAGCAGGACGAGTGGATAATCTCGGTTCTTTCCTGGGGTTGAATGTGGACGAACGACACGCGCAGACTCCGCCAAACTTCCCTACCGGACGGTAGGTTCTGTGGTACAATTGCCGCAGAACGACCTCACTTTTTGAGTCCATTGTCTGTCTCCGAAACAGAATGAGGAGGTGAAACCCTTGCGCATTGTCGTATGTACTAAGGAAGTGCCGGATACCGCGGCAAAGGTCGAAGTGAAAGATGGGAAGGTGTCCTGGGGAGATGCGCCACTGGTCATCAACCCGTGGGACGAGTATGCCGTCGAAGAAGCTGTGCTGATGAAAGAGAACAAGGGCGCAGAGACGGTAACTGTCGTCGGCATGGGAACCGAGACCACTAAGGATGCGATCAAACATGCTCTTGCGATGGGCTGTGATGATGCGGTACTAATCACCGATCCCGTCTTTGCTGGCGCAGATACGCTCGTAACCTCGGAAGCCATCACCAAAGCGGTTCAGAAACTGGGCGATGTCAGCCTGGCCCTATTTGGGCGCGAAACCTCGGATGGCAATTCCAGCCAGGTAGCTGTGCAGGTAGGGCGTCGGTTGGGTTGGAATACCCTGACTTACGTAGCAACGATCGATTCCATTGATTTCGCTGCCGGAACCATCAAGGTGGAACGGCTGGTGGAAGAAGGTAAGCAAATTGTCGAAAGTACGCTGCCAGTGGTGATTAGCGTTGTCAAAGAAATCAACGAGCCTCGCTATCCGTCCTTTATGGGCATCCGCAAGGCGTCAAAAGCCGAGATCGTGGAATGGAGCGCGGCTGATCTCGCCGTCGATAGCTCTGTGAAGAGCAAAGTCAGTTGGCCGGAAGTCTACGGGCTTCCTGCGCGTGAAGGTGACGTTGAGATCATTGAAGCGGCAACTGTGAAAGAAGCTGCCGCCGAACTCGTCGATAGACTCATTGAAGAGAAGGTGATCTAACCATGAGTGGAGTATGGGTCTACATAGAACAGCATGGTGGTGAGGCCGCCAACGTTTCGTGGGAAGCGCTTGGCCTAGGCCGCAAGCTGGCGAACGGACTTGGGCAGCCGCTGACGGCGGTCGTTTTCGGGCCCGGTAGCGGTGCATTGGGCACGGAAGCTATCCACTATGGCGCGGATCAGGCCATCGCCTGTGAAGACGCGACACTGGATCGCTTTCGTCTTGATCCGTATGCCTCCCTGCTAGGATCACTGGCAAAAGATCGCCAGCCCAGTGTAATTGTAGCCGGAGCAACGACGCGCGGCGGTGACGTCCTGGGGGCAGCCGCCATCGATCTGAACGCCGGATTGGTGACAGGAGCAACCGAGGCAGAATTAGACGGCAATGTTGTAATGGCACATTGTCCTATCTATTCTAGCAAGCTGATGGCGAAGGTGCTGATCCCGGATGCGGGCGATGCGCCGCAGATGCTTACGATTCGCAGCCGCGCTTTTCCGATGCCAGAGGCTGACGCCAGCCGCACGGGTACTGTGGAGACGGTTGCGGCGGTGAAGGCCGAGGGCGATATCGGCACCAAAGTCGTTGGCTTTGAAGAAACACAGGGTGCCGTCAGCCTGACGGATGCGGCGATCATCGTAAGTGGCGGGCGCGGAGTAGGTGGAGCCGATGGCTATGCACCGCTACAAGAGTTGTGCAAAGTGCTCGGCGCTGCGCTCGGAGCCAGCCGCGCTTCGGTAGATGCGGGCTGGATTCCCTATGATCATCAGGTGGGACAAACCGGGAAGACCGTCTCCCCCGATCTGTACATCGCCTGCGGCATCAGTGGTGCAGTGCAGCATCAAGCAGGGATGCGCACCGCAAAGATCATTGTAGCAATCAACAAAGATGCAGAGGCCCCGATCTGGAAGTTGGCTCACTATGGGATCGTGGGCGACCTGTTCGAGGTCGTACCTGCTCTGACAGAAGCATTCAAGGCTCGTTTAGGGCAGTAGTTTCGGCCCGACCTGTAGGATGATCATGAGGGGCGGATGACTATTCGCCCCTTTTTTTCGTGGCTCATGTGCCGGAGGGAGGGCATGTGTTCGCCCTATGTGAGGAGATGCGATGAGTATAGAAATCCAATTGGTTGTCTTTTTGACGGTAGCTGTGCTGGTGTCGTACATTGCGACCCGTTTGCGACTTCCCTACGCAATCGCGATGGTGCTAACGGGTCTGGGGGTCAGTCTGCTTAACCTCCGCGTGATTCAGTTTGAACCTCTCAAACTCGATCCTCACCTGATCCTGATCACGTTTCTTCCCCCTCTGCTGTTTGAGGCTGCCTACCATATTGATTTTCACCAACTTCGTCGCTACTTGCGTCCCATTGTCTTGCTGGCGATTCCGGGGGTCATCTTTGCCACGATCCTGACCGGCCTACTGATGCACTTCACGCTTCAGATCACGTTGGTGTCCGCACTGCTGTTTGGTGTGATTGTGGCTGCTACCGATCCGGTGGCGGTGATCGCGCTTTTCAAGCAGTTGGGGGTTGATAAGCGCCTGAGCATGATTG
>JAHEME010000421.1 GCA_024643825.1 Chloroflexota bacterium
AAAATTATAGGCTCCACGGCATTGGATTGTTCCAAAGAACGTAGGGCAACAACCTGGGCAGGTCGGTAGAAATCGTTCAATATGTGAAGCATCTTTTCTAGATCATCAGAACCGGGTTCCCCCACAAGCGCGATTTCATGGGGGGGCGCTAACACAAACGCAAGCTGCGAAGCGAGATAGGAAAACGCAGTGGGATACGATTCAATAGCCGAAGACATTGTAGCAATTATGCGATCAGCTTTCGCGCGCCAGTCCGGGCGATCCGCCAGAATCGCCATGCGGATCAGCACAGCAGTAGTGGAAGATGTTCCTGACGGAATCGCGTTGTCGGTCAGTTCCTGGGGCCGTGTGATCAATGCTTCGTGATCTTCAGATGTATCAAAGAACCCCGCGGCATCATCCCAGAATAAGGAGACCATGGTCTCTGTCAGCGTGTGCGCCTCCGTGAACCAACGAGGATCGAATGTCGCCTCATAGAGTTGCAGCAAGCCCTCGATGAAAAAGGCGTAGTCTTCAAGATAGGCATTGAACCTCGCACGACTATCCTTGTAAGAACGCAGCAGCCGTCCATCATGTTGCAACTCCTCAAGAACGAAGCTAGCTGCCTGCTCTGCCAGAGCAACATACTCCGGCCGCCGCAACACTTTGCCTGCCTCGGCAATACTACGGATCATCAGGCCGTTCCACGCCGTGAGCACTTTGTCATCCAGCCCAGGCTTGATGCGAGTTTCTCGTACAGCAAGCAGAATAGTGCGGGCTTTCTCGACTTCTTCTTCTAGATGAGCGACGGATACTCCATGCTGTTGTGAGACAGTCTGGGGATCGGTCGGAATCCAGAGAATACTGCGACCTTCAAAGTTAGAGTCTGCCGTTATCCCCCAGAAATCCAGCACCAGATCGATATTGACTCTCCCACTCAGTACATTCCGTAGCTCATGTTCATTCCATACAAAAAACTTGCCCTCATGCCCTTCGCTGTCGGCATCCTGAGCACTATAGAAGCCGCCATTCTCGTTCCTCATTTCCCTTTCAGCATAGGCAATGGTCTGTTCCACGATGCGGCGATACTCGATTCTGCCCGTGATTTGAAACGCAGACAGATAAGCTCGGATCAGCAGAGCATTGTCATAAAGCATCTTCTCGAAATGGGGCACAAGCCATTGGCGATCCACAGAATAGCGGTGAAAACCACCCCCCAATTGATCGTATATTCCACCCCGCATCATACGATCCAGCGTATGGGTCGCCATATCCAATGCGGTCTGCCAGCCAAAATGATCGTACATCCGAAACAGAAGATCAATTGTCATCGAAGGTGGAAACTTTAGCTGCGATCCAAAGCCACCCCACTCCACATCATAGCTGGACGCAAGTTTCTGAAACGCCGTCTCGAACACGTCCCAGCCCGGCAGTGAGTCATCGTCTCCTAGTGGCACAATACGGTTAATCGCCTGCGTGAGGTTTCCTGCATCACGTTCCAAACCAGGTCGCTGATTCGCATAGGCATCCGTAATTCGCTGAAGGAGTTCCAAGAAAGACGGCATACCGTAACGCGCAGTATGCGGGAAGTACGTTCCGCCGAAAAATGGACGACCATCCGGCAGCAACCAGACAGACATGGGCCATCCGCCGCTACCGCTGAGAGCCTGCACCGCACTCATATAAATGCTATCAACATCGGGCCGTTCCTCTCGATCCACTTTGATACTCACAAAGTTCTTATTGAGGAACACCGCTGTCTTATCGTCTTCAAATGACTCATGTGCCATTACATGGCACCAGTGGCAAGCGGAGTAACCGATGCTCAAGAAGATCGGTTTATCCTGGGCGCGTGCAACTTCGAAGGCCTCGTCCCCCCAGGGATACCAATCGACAGGATTATCCCGATGTTGAAAGAGATACGGGCTGATTTCATTGGCGAGGCGATTCGGCATGTACTCTGCACGCTTCCTTCTGGTCAGTCAAAACAGAACTATCTGGCTTTCAGATTGGCAGAGGCCGCAGCGTCAACAAGCCACACCAACTTCCCATCAACAGGATTCACCGCCTGGGCAGGATACTTGCTAGGACGCCGTTCCCCATCAATTACCTCAGCAAGAATTAGGGCCTTCTCTTCTCCGGTGACGAGATAAAGAATATTCCGGGCGTGATTCAGCACTGGCAGCGTAAACGTAATTCGCTCCGTGTTCAGTTTCGGAACTGGATATACCAGCACCATATTGGAGAGATCGCTGACGGCACGCGTTCCAGGGAAAATGGAAGCCGTATGCCCATCAGTTCCCAACCCAAGCAGGATCAGATCAAAGTGCGGCCACTCTTCATAATTCAGCTTAAAATGACTGCGAATCGTTTTCGCGTAGCTCTGGCTATCACCAGTAGCTAATCCATCACTTGGCATCCGAAAGATATTCTCATGGGGAAGTTCCACATGCTCAAGGAGTGCCTCACGCGCCATGCGATAGTTACTATCCACATGTGTGGATGGAACCCTCCGTTCGTCACCCCAGAACACAAATGTCTTATCCCACGAAATCTGCGACTTCCAGGGTTCATCTGCTAGCAGGCGATAGAGCAGCGATGGTGTGCCGCCGCCCGACAGAGCCACAGAAAAACTTCCTCGGGCTTCCACAGACTGTTGTGCGATGTCCACCCAACGCCGTGCTGCCTCAGCAGCAACAGATGCGGGATCAGAGAGTGTTACAATTTCGGTCAATGGGTTGTTGCCTCCGAATGTGTGCATGTAGCAATGATATGCACAGCATTGTTGAGAGCTGACTGATACAATGGATCAAATCCCAAATCGAGTTCTTCCGCCAGAGCCTCAGAGGTCTGCATGGGGTTCAGCCTTCGCGTCATGCGGATCGGCTCTGAGCTACCACCCGTCACAAGAATCTCCACACCAGGAATTTCTGGGCGGGCGGTTAGATGTATCTCTAGCGATTGATCTTCAGCCCCGGCTCGAATGCGAATTTCCGTGATCGAGGACGGTGGAATTTCGGCGAGGTGTGATTCGGTAATCATCACTTTACCTGACCAATCCCCTTTTTGCCATGATGTACGATAGCCTCCTTGCATATCGGACACCCCATCCCGAAGCGTCCAGGAGAGTCTATCCGCGAGCCAGCCGACCAGGAGTAAGGCAATCTCTGAATCCTTCTGAACTCCAGAAGACTGATGCTCAATCTCGAGAATTCGAATCTGGGCCAGCGGAGTCTGCAATGCCGGGATATCCCACAAATAAGCCAGAACCTGCCGCCACGAACCAAATCGTGCCCAGGTGAGGTCACTAGTAGGAACTACATCATTGATTTGAGCCAATGCGTTTAAGCCATGCGTACAATCATCAAACGCATTGGAATCGACAATCACCCGGTCGGCTACATCCATGAGTTCCATAAAAAGGTGATCATCGATCTGTAGCTCTCCCGTCCACCAGAGATAAACTGGAATGTCCGGGGACAGGAGCGCCAGCACATTGCTGTGGATTTCTTCCCGCAGGGAACCATGTACACCCAGGGTGATCAACTCCCCGCAAACTTGATGTTCTCCCCCATTCTGACAATACACTGCGATCCAAGCATCTACAGCATCTTTACTTCCTGGCTCCACATCAATGACGATAACACGACCTGGGCGCTCCCGCGTCAACTCGATTATGCGCGCAGAAGTCTGCTCGGCAGAAAGTTCATCAGATGTGAAGATGATCAGATTATACGTCGCAGCTCGGATCACAGAGCTTGATGTAAGAGCTTCATTTGACCACAGCATCTCCAGTTCATGCCGGACATGGCCGATCCC
>JAHEME010000422.1 GCA_024643825.1 Chloroflexota bacterium
ATCATGCCGCTGAAACCGGAGAACGGGACTCCCCGTGTGGAGACGGCCTGCACCCCCAGCAGCACCCCGGCGATTACCAGCCCGACCAGGGATAACATCGCCGTCATCCATTTGCGGGGCAGGAACAGGTCAACGATCAGCAGCAGCGTGGCCCACATCACCAGCACGATGACGGGCAGCGCAAGAACTAATGAATCGAGCGTGGAAACATCCATCGTCATTCCTTGAAAAGCGGTTAGCGATTAGCGGTTAGCGGCTGGCTGATCAAGCACCTATCGGATCACTGATGCGACGGCGGGCATGTGGTTGAGCAACGCCTGTACCGCCGGGTTCATCAGGTTGAAGAACGGCGCCGCATACAGGCCGATCCAGAAGATGAAGACCAGCAGCGGGACGACGGTCAGCACTTCGCGCACGGAAAGGTCTTTGAGCTTGATGTTCTCGTCCTTGTCCAGTGGCCCCAGGAATACCTTCTGGAACATCCATAGGAGGTACACGGCGGCGAGGATGATACCGATGGTCGAGAAGGCCGTGAACAACCACGGACGCGCACCGAGCGCCGCCGAGTTGAATGACCCCATCAAGATGGTGAACTCGCCGACAAAGCCGTTGAGTCCGGGCAGGCCCATCGACGAGAGGGTGACGATCAGCATGAAGGCGCTATAGACGGGCATGGCCTTCCAGATGCCGCCGAAGGCATCGAGGTCGCGGGTGTGGCGGCGTTCATAGAGCATGCCGACGAGGAGGAACAAGCCGCCCGTCGAAATCCCATGATTGACCATTTGCAGGATCGCGCCCTGAATGCCGATGCTGTTCAGGGAGAAGATGCCGAGCATCACAAAACCGAGGTGACTCACGGACGAATACGCGACCAACTTCTTGACATCGGTCTGCGCGTAGCTGACCCAGGCCCCGTAAATGATGCCGATCACCGCCAGTGCGCCGATCCAGGGCGCGAACAGTAGCGAGGCATTGGGGAACAGCGGCAGATTGAAGCGCACGAAGCCATAGGTTCCCAGCTTGAGGAGCACGCCCGCCAGGATGATCGAGCCAGCGGTCGGGGCTTCGACGTGGGCATCGGGGAGCCAGGAGTGCAGCGGCCAGATCGGGACTTTGATGGCGAACGCAATCGCGAAACCGAGGAACAGAGCGATCTCCGTACCGCGCGGGATGGCGATCCCAATCAGGTCTGGCAGGAAGAACGTCCCCCCGGCGATGCCCAGCCACAGGATCGCCAGCAGCATCAGCAGCGATCCAGCCATCGTATACAGGAAGAACTTGATGGCCGCGTACTCGCGCCGCGGGCCGCCCCAGATGCCGATCAGGAAGTACATCGGCACGAGGGTGAATTCCCAGAAGATGTAGAACAGGAACAGATCGAGCGCGAAGAACACACCCAGCATCCCGACTTCGAGCAGCAGGATGAAGGCGTAGTATTCCTTGACGCGATCCGTGATCGACGTGAACGAGGAGAGAATGGCGATGGGCATGAGCAGCGTCGTCATGAGCACCAGCAAAATGCTGAGGCCATCCACGCCAAGCGCGAAGCTGATGCCTGCCGTCGGAATCCAGGGGACTTTGCCCGCCCACAGCATCCCGCCTTCGGCCCCAAAGGGCGCACGCAGCAGGAACAGGGACGCGACGAAAGCAGCCCCGGAGAACACCAGCGCTGTCCAGCGGATGAAGTCCTCAAAGCGGCGCGGTGTGGCGAGGATCACGAGCGTCCCAAGAAACGGGATCGCCAGCAGAACGGTCAGGAAGGTTGGAAATACAGACTCAACAGACATTATGGCTTCCTTGTGTTGACCTCAAGAGCAGTAACAGATGGGGGCACGGTGACCCACGCCCCCCTCACTTCCTAGCGAAATAGTTGAAAGGCGAGGAAGCCAAGAATGACCACCACGCCCAGGGCGACTGCCAGCGCGTAATTGCGTACGTATCCGGTCTGCACCTTGCGCAGCCCCTGCGACGACCCGCCAATCAACTCCGCGATACCGTTTACCGCGCCATCGACGACACCCATATCGACGGGCTGGCTGAGGATCGACGCCCAGCCTTTGAAGGCATCGGCGATGATGTTCTCATGCACATAGTCGTGCCAGAAGGCCCAGTCGAGGGTATTGGCGAAGAAATCGGCCAGACGGTTGTAGGGCGCGACAAAGATGGTGTGATACAACTCATCCCAGTACCACTTGCGGTTCAGGAAGGTGAACACTGGCCCGGCGGATTCCAGCGGATCATGCTCGCCTTCGGTCAGCGGCGCACGCCCGTAGAGCAGCCAGCTCAGAGCGATGGCGAACAACGCCAGCCCGGTCGAGATCAGAGCGACGGATACGTTCAGCCCTTCGCCGACTTCCGCCGCGTGCGCGTTGACCACGCTCACAGGAAGTTCAGGCGGCCAAAGGGGAGGTTCATCAGCCCACCGAGCACGGAAAGACCCACCAGTACAATCAGCGGCGTGGTCATCAGCGGGGGGCTTTCGTGCGCGTGGCCTGCGGCTTCGGTGCGCGGGGTTCCGAAGAAGACCAGGAAAATCTGCCGACCCATATAAAAGGCGGTGAAGAAGGCGGCGATGGTCAGCAGAATGTAGACCAGGAAATTGTTGTGCGAAGCGTCGAGCAGGATTTCGTCCTTGCTCCAGAAGCCCGCCAGCGGCGGGACGCCTGCCAGTGCGACCGCGCCGATGATGTACACCCAGGCGGTGATGGGCATCTTGTGGCGCAGGCCGCCCATCTGACGCATGTCCTGCGGGTCGAAGGGATGCTCCTCATGCCCATGCTCGTCGTGCTCGCCATGATGTCCATGCGCGAGGGCGTGATGTCCGTGCTCCATGCCGTGAATGACCGAGCCAGAGCTAAGGAACAACAACGCCTTGAAGAATGCGTGAGTCGCGAGGTGGAAAATCCCGGCGACGTAGCCGCCGAGGCCGACAGCCGCGATCATGAACCCTAGTTGGCTGATGGTCGAATACGCCAGTACACGCTTAATATCGAACTGGCCTACCGCAATCGTAGCAGCGACGAACGCTGTAAGGCCACCAATGACGGCGACGACGGTAGAACTGACCGGAGCCAGCGCGAACAGCACGTTGCTGCGGGTGATCATGTAGATGCCTGCTGTGACCATCGTCGCGGCATGGATCAGCGCGGAGACGGGCGTCGGTCCTTCCATCGCATCCGGCAGCCACACAAACAGCGGAATCTGCGCGCTCTTACCCGTCGCGCCCAGCAGCAGGAACAGCGTAATGGCGGTGACAACCACACCCAGGGTCGGGGTCAGGATGCCGAGATCGATGGGCGTATTCAGCGGGGGTAGGGCGTGTGCGGCTTCGCCCTCACCCTCTGTGGCTGCCGCTTCGGTGTGACCTTCGCTGGCAGTCAGGGTGAGGCATTCCGCCTGCGGTGCGTTGACCATGCACTCGGCGCGGGCGAAGACCTCGGTGAATTGCAGCGAGCCGAACGTCCAGAAGATCAGGAAGATGGCGGTGAGCATCCCGAAGTCGCCAATCCGGTTGACGACGAAAGCCTTCATACCTGATTGCGAGTTGTACACGCCGTTGATCGGGTCATCGAACCAGAAGCCGATCAGCAGATAGCTGCACAGCCCGACCAGTTCCCAGCCGACGAACATCATCAGATAGTTGCTGCCTGTGACGAGGATCAGCATCGAGCCGAGGAACAGGTTGAAAAAGGTGAAGAACTTGGAGAAGCGTCGACTCTTGAATTCAAGCGCCTCAGCATCGGAGAGGCCGCGTTTGTTGATCTGCTCTTCCACATCGCCCTGCATGTAGCCGATGGC
>JAHEME010000423.1 GCA_024643825.1 Chloroflexota bacterium
CCACCAGCACGTCATCGCCTTCTGCGGCGACCCTCCGCGCGATCTTCACAGCGGCGCGGTTGATATCATCGACCTTGCCCGCAAGCCCAACGGTTGACAGCTTGTCTTCGCTGGCGTAGAAGGTCATGGTTTGAAGCACTTCTGCGCCTGCATACATGAACTCCCGATGAAGTTCGGCCAGTGCATCCGGGTGGGTCAGGCTGACTTCTGGGGTGAAGGGGCCTGCCTGCACATAGCCTCGTTTTTCCATTTCGAGGAGATACCCACCATCTCCCAGTACCACGCCTTCTGCCAGCCGATCCAGAATGCCACGCTTTGCCATACGATCCTCCTCCAGGCTCTGCATTGTAGGAGCTTCCCCGCTAGCACATGGAGAAGCATTAGGAACCACTCTCAGAAAAGTGGCGCAATTGTAGTAGACTACCTTTGCAAATGGAAATCACGTTCAAGCATATCGGTTTTCTATCCCTTTCATGCGAGGTTCAATGTCACCATCGGCTGATCTTCTCTTTCTCCATGCGAGCGTATTCACGGCTGATCCGAGCTATCCTCAGGCGGAAGCTGTGGCTGTATCCGGGCACTTGATTGTGTTTGTTGGCAACATCGCTGATGCCGAAGCATGGCGCGGCCCTGCCACGCGCGTGATCGATGCACACGGGGCGACGCTGCTGCCCGGCTTCATTGATAGTCACTTTCATTTGCTGGGTGGGTCGTTAGGATTGGATGATGCCCAGCTTTTTGGAGTTGGCAATGCGGCTGATCTCACGGAGCGTCTGGCAGCGTATGCGGCGGAAAACCCGGATCGGGATTGGCTGGTCGGGCAGGGGTTGAATTATGGCATCATGCCCGGTCAGTTAAATCCGTCACGGCATGATCTGGATAGGATCGTCAGCGAGAAGCCCCTGATCCTTTATTCGTATGATTTTCACACCGTCTGGGCAAATTCCCGCGCGCTGGAAGCGGCAGGCCTCCTGCACGGTGGTGTACCGACCGGGCCAAACAGCGAGATTCTGATGGCAGACGATGGCACGGCTCACGGCGAACTCCGAGAGAGTGGAGCGTACGGGCCAGCGCTGGCCCTGATCCCACCCCCGGACGATCACCAGAAGCGTTCCCTGCTGCACAAAGGATTGCGCCAGGCGGCGGAGGAAGGGATCACGAGTGTTCACAATATGGATGGGAATGCGGAACAGCTTGGCCTGTACGCTGCGCTGGAAGACCTCGGCGAGTTGACCCTTCGGGTGTACGTCCCATATTCGGTGAAGCCCGAAACCTCGGCGGATGCGCTGCATGAAGCTGTCATGATGCGTGAACTCGCTACCGGGGAAATGGTGCGCAGTGGCGCGGCGAAGTTCTTCATGGATGGCGTGATTGAAGGGTATACCGGCCTGCTGGTAGACGACTATGCGGGGATGCCCGGCAACGTGGGGAGTGCGAACTACAGCGCCGAACACTTCAACCGCATGGCTATCGAATGTGATCGTCTGGGGCTTCAGATCTTCGTGCATGCTGTGGGGGATGGAGCCGTACGGCGTGTGCTGGATGGCTACGAGGCCGCCCGCGATGCGAATGGCCCCCGCGATTCACGTCACCGGGTTGAGCACATTGAGCTTGTGCATCCAGATGATGTGCCTCGCTTCGCAGAACTGGGCGTGATCGCATCTATGCAGCCACTTCATTCGCCTATGTCGGTTGATTCCGCGGATGTATGGCCTCATCACGTTGGCCCGGAACGCTGGGAGCACAGCTTCGCCTGGCAAGCCCTGCGCGATGCCGGGGCGCGCGTCGCCTTTGGCAGTGATTGGAATGTGGTCAGCCAGAGTGTGATGCAGGGGCTTCATGCAGCGGTAAATCGAACCCCCTGGCGGGAAGGTGATCCTGATCAGAAGCAGACTTTGACGGCTGCGCTGATATCCTACACGCATGACGCGGCCTTTGCCGAGTTTCAGGAACATCGCAAAGGGCAGATTCGCGTGGGCACTCTGGCAGACCTGGTGCTATTGTCTGATAATCTGTTCGAGGTTCCACCCACAGACATCAACGGTGTGCGCCCGATAATGACTGTGTGTAACGGGCGAGTGGTGTTTGAAGCCTGACACACACAGCACGGGCGTAGGATGATTTGAAAACCTAGTCAACCTATAGGAGCTTGAGATGAGCAGAGCAAGCCTTCACGCAGAGATGGGAGCGTATCAGGCGGCAGTCGATGCTGCGTTGGATGAGATGGTACGGCTGGACATTGCTGCTCGCATCTGGGATCGCGACATCACTGTATGGAAAAACGATCCTACGGAGATCGCGAATCGACTGGATTGGTTGACTATCGCCGAGCAGATTCGGGTGAACATCGGGCATATGCAGCGGGAGACGGCCAACGTGCGGGAAGCGGGGTACACCGATGCGCTCCTGCTGGGCATGGGCGGTTCCAGCCTTGCGCCGGAATTGTTCAGCACCGTGTTCGGATTGAAGGGGCGTGGGCTGCAACTCGGCGTACTGGATAGCACCGATCCGGGGAGAGTCCTCCAGTTCGATGAGCGTTTGAATCCTGCCCGGACATTGTTCATCGTGTCCAGCAAATCCGGCTCTACCACAGAGATGCTCTCCTTCTTCAAGCACTTTTACAATCGGACGGTTGCTAACGTGGGGAAGAAGAAGGCAGGTGAGCACTTTGTAGCGATCACTGATAAGGGCAGTAAGCTGGCGCAGATTGCCGAGCAGTTGGAGTTCCGCGCTACGTTTCTCAACAACCCGAATATCGGGGGGCGGTACTCGGCACTTTCGTTCTTTGGGCTATTCCCAGCGGCATTGGTAGGCGTTGACCTGGAACTTCTGCTGGATCGGGCGATTACGATGGGCGAGACGCTTAAGGATCGTACTGCCAGCAATCCGGGTTTGTGGCTGGGGGCCGCGATGGGTGCTTTCGCCCGGAATGGGCGCGATAAGCTGACACTGTTTACTTCGCAAACTATAGCTTCGTTTGGCGATTGGGTGGAGCAGTTGATCGCAGAGAGCACCGGGAAGGAAGGGGCCGGCATTCTGCCCGTTGTGCGAGAGGATGCAGGGCCGCCTGATGTGTACGGGGATGATCGACTGTTTGTGCATCTACGGCTGGATGATGATGAAGGAGAGAACGAAGTAGTTCAAGCATTGATGGTGACGGGCCAGCCCGTGATAGAGATTGAGATCGACGATGCCTATGATCTCGGAGGGCAGTTCCTGCTATGGGAGTTCGCCACAGCGGTGGCGGGGCACGTTCTGAGAATCAATCCGTTTGATCAGCCGAACGTCGAAGCCGCCAAGAAGCTGGCGCGGGCCATGACCGACTCGTATCTGCAAAGCGGGAGGCTCCCAGAGGATGTAGCGGCTCCGTTCACGGCAGAATCGCTGCGGGAGTTTCTAGCGCAAGCGCAGGCCGGGGATTACATCACGCTTCAGGCATTCATCGAACCTACTGATGCAACGACGGCGGCGCTTTCCGATCTGCGGCTGGCCCTGCGAGATTCGCTAGGGCTGGCGACCACGATGGGCTATGGCCCACGCTATCTTCATTCAACAGGCCAGCTTCATAAGGGTGATGGTGGACACGGATTGTTTATTATGTTCACGTCAGAGCCTGCACAGGATGTCCCCATCCCCGATGAGGCGGGATCAGATGCCTCTTCGATGAGCTTCGGCGTATTGCGCACCGCGCAGGCGTTGGGGGATAAAGCAGCCTTGAAAGAGCAGGGGCGGCGCGTGATCCGGTTTGATCTGGGGGAGGATGTTGTCTCCGCACTCTCTATGCTTGGTACGTGGG
>JAHEME010000020.1:0-8174 GCA_024643825.1 Chloroflexota bacterium
GCTATTCAAGCAGTTGGGCGTTGATAAGCGTCTGAGCATGATTGTCGAGGGAGAGAGTTTATTCAACGATGGGGTAGCGATTGTTGTCTATACCATCCTGATCGGCGTAGCAACGGGCGCACAGGAGTTCAACCTCGGCAACAGTATTCTGGAATTCTTTATTACGGTCGCAGGTGGCGCGGCATTGGGACTGGTCGCTGGTTTCCTTGTCGCTGAACTGATGAAACGCACGGACGATCCGCTGATCAATATTGCGCTGACGACTCTTCTCGCCTATGGAACCTATCTGTTCGCGGAGGAGGTGCTCCACGGTCAAGTCTCGCCAGTCATCGCGGTGGTGGTCGCGGCCATTGTTGTAGGCAACTATACCTTCAATGGGCGCAACTCCGCGCGATCCGCAGCAACCATCGTGGTCTTCTGGGAATTTATGGTATTCCTGATTAACTCGGCGATATTCCTGCTGATTGGTCTGGAAGTTAATCTAGAAACATTGCGTCTGAGTATTGGCCCGGTTGCCCTGGCGATTGCGGCAATTCTCCTGACTCGCGCCGCAGTCGTCTATCTGCTGAGGCTTGTGATCAATACACGCGGCAGCATCCTTCCGCTGGACTGGGCACATGTAATTTTCTGGGGAGGGCTTCGGGGTGCGGTCAGTGTGGCTCTTGCCCTCAGCCTGCCATTTGCCCTTGAGTCACGAGAGCTTCTCACGACCATGATTTTCGGGTACGTCTTGTTCTCGCTAATCGTGCAGGGGCTGACCGTGCCCATATTGCTCAAGAAGCTTGGTTTGAGCCGGGGAAGCGCGGCGCAGGGCAGCTATGAAGATAAGATTGCAGGAATGGCTGTTGCGCAATCGTCGATGATCACCATCCAACGGATGCGCCACGATCACCTGCTCTCTGAGAACGTCGCGCAAAAGCTTCACGCGGCTTACGAGCAATCCGAACAGGAATATGGACAAGCAGTCAATGATCTGATCGCGAAGAGTCCTGAACTGGCAGCTGCCAGCCTGCAAAGTGCCGATATGGAGATTGCTCAGGCACAAAAGCAGGCCCTCCTTCGTTTGTTCCGACGAGGGATCATTTCAGAAGAAATCCATAGCGAGTGGGTGAATCGCATCGACGAACATCTGCAAAGCAAGCCGTTAGGAGACGTGGTTTTGCCAGGGCTTACGCAGACGATATCCGAGGATCAATAACCGATATCACTGCTATAATCAGGATGGTATCTGTACAAGCGTTTGTAAGAACGTTAATGTGCGTCCGAATCACCTGCTGCCATTTACGGAGGGTATTCCTCATGGCCTCACCCTACGAACTAACACCGGAACAGCTTCGCCATACCAGCGACCTGAGTAATCTCACCTTTGAGACCACGCAGGAGATCACGTTCGTGCGCGAGATCATCGGGCAGCCGCGCGGGATTCGTGCCATTGAATTTGGCATCGATATCGACAGTCCCGGTTTCAATATTTATGTGCTTGGCCCCGCTGGTTCCGGGCGCACAACAGCCATCCAGCAATTTCTGGAAAAACGCGCGGCAGCAGGCAATCCTCCTTTGGACTGGGTGTACGTGTACAACTTCGAGGATGAACACAAGCCTCGTGCGATTGAGCTTCCCTCCGGGAAGGGCAGTCAGCTTCGAGATGACGTTGCCAACGTGATCAAGGTGCTTCAGCACGAAATCCCGGACGCGCTTGAGGCGGAAGAATTCGCCAGTGCTGTGGAGAAGCTGGATCAGGATTTCGCCCAGCGCCGCGCGGAACTTCAGCAGGCCATCAGCCTGGAAGCAACCGAAAAGAAATTTACCATCGCACGAACGCCAGCCGGGTTAATGCTTGCGCCGCTGGATGAGAAAGGCGAAGTCATCACCCCCGAAGGGTTCGAGGCGCTACCCGAGGAGGAGCGCCAGGCTCTCAATAGCGTTCATGCAGAGTTGGATGAGCACCTGAACGAGGCTCTGCGAAACCTGCGAAACCTGGATCGCGAGCACCTCGATTCGCGCTCGAAGCTGGAACGCGGCGCGGCTGCCTATGTGATCGTCCAGCATATCGGCGATCTCCGGGAGCGTTATGAGGGCCATGAGGAAGTACTCCTGTATCTGAACCAGATACGAGATGATGTCCTGGATCATCTGGAAGGCTTCAAGCGGGAAGATGAGTCGGCGGAAGAAGGCCCAGATTCTTCTTCCCTGCCTGCTGGCATAGCAGCAGGTGATGATCAATTCCGGCGCTACTATGTGAACCTCATTGTCGATCACAGCCAGACAAAAGGTTTACCCGTCATTTTGGAGGAGTATCCCTCCTATGCGAATCTGGTTGGGCGGATTGAGGGCGAGGTTTTCATGGGGGCGCTCAATACCGATTTCAAAGGGATCAAAGCCGGGACACTTCACCGCGCCAATGGCGGGTATCTCGTGTTGCGGGGCCGAGATATCCTGAGCCAGCCCGACGCATGGGAAGGGCTGAAGCGTGCGCTTACCTCTGGCGTGATTCGTATTGAGGAATCGAGCTTGCGCACCGGGCTGGGTGTGATCATCCCTCAGACGATTGATCCCGAACCGATCCCACTGCACATCAAGGTGATCCTTGTAGGAACGCCAGGGCTTTACTATGCGTTGTTCAGCGGGGAAGAGGATTTCCCGGATCTGTTCAAGGTGAAGGCAGATTTCGCCAGCACAATGGATCGCACGCCGGAAAGTGAAATGGATTATGCCACGTTCGTGGCCGCCCGCTGCCATGAGTCTCAATGGCCTCATTTCAATCGGGCAGCGGTAGGTCAGGTCATCGAAGAAGGATCGCGCATGGCCGGAGATCAGGACAAATTGAGCACCCTGTTTGGGCAGATCGCCGATCTACTTCAAGAGGCCGTCTTCTGGGCGGAGAAAGATCAGGCTGAGGTGGTGGATGCCCAGCACGTTCAACAGGCAATCGCAGAGCGTCGCTATCGATCTGATCTCTATGAAGAGCTGCGCCTCGAAAGCATCCGGCGAGAAGTGCTGTTCATTGATACAGAAGGCGAAGTCGTGGGGCAGGTGAATGGCCTCTCTGTGACCGGGCTGGGCGACTACATGTTTGGGCAGCCGAGCCGGATCACAGCGCGCGTGTATATCGGGCGTGAGGGCGTAGTCGATATTGAGCGGGAAGTAGAACTCTCCGGCCCAATTCACGAGAAAGGCGTTCTCATTCTCCGGGGCTATCTCGGCGGGCAGTATGCCATGCTCCAGCAGTTGGCCCTGACGGGCAGTATCACGTTCGAGCAGAACTACAGCGGTGTAGAAGGGGATTCCGCCTCTGCCGCCGAATTGTTCGTCTTGCTCTCCGCGTTGTGTGATCTTCCCATCAAGCAGGGGTTGGCAGTCACAGGTTCAATCAATCAGCATGGAAAGATTCAGCCTGTGGGCGGGGTGAATGAGAAAATCGAAGGGTTCTTCGCCGTATGCCAGGCGCGGGGGTTGACCGGCTCTCAGGGGGTGATCATGCCAAGTTCCAATGTGACCGATTTAATGCTGAGACCCGATCTTGTTGAGGCCGTTCGCGCCGGTCAGTTTCACATTTATGCTATCGATCATGTAGATCAGGGGCTGGAACTGGTGATGGGCATGCCAGCTGGAAAGCAGGCCCCGGATGGAACCTTTCCAACCGGAACCATTCATCAACGGGCCTATCAGCGACTGCACGAAATGTCCGAGCACCTGCGGCACTGGATGCGTGATTCTGGCCTTGACCGATAGGCTTCAGATGTTTGACTCCGGTGTACATCTTTGCTACACTGCGCGCGTTCAAACAGTGAGAATACTATACAAACGGTGAACCGGAAGAGTACGCGCTGACGCCTCGTTCAGAGAGCCACTGGATGCTGAGAAGGTGGTACGCAGGCGGGCGCCGAATGGGCCGGGGAGTTACCGGGAACAACAAGGCGATAGTTCGATGCCTTCAGTATTCCTGGTCGGAGTTGCTTCCGTTAGCAAGCAGCGAGTAGTCAATACTCGACAAAGTTGGTGCTTGCGATGAACTAGCACCGAACGAGGGTGGCACCACGGGCACGTACGCTCGTCTCTCACGAGGCGGGCGTTTTATTTTGAGATGCGCAAGGAGAGAAGAACTCAGATGGCAAATACGAAGAAGCGAATCTTAACGGGAGACCGACCTACCGGGAAACTGCATCTCGGTCACTATGTTGGAACTCTTCAGAATCGGGTACGGATGCAGGAGTCTCACGATCTCTTCCTTCTGGTCGCGGACTATCATTCGCTGACAACACATCCTGAAAAGGAAGATGTGGTTGCCACTCGCCAGAATGCGCTGGAAGTAGTCATGGATAATTATGCGGCGGGAATTGAGCCGTCAAAAGTCACCCATTATCTGCAATCTGATGTACCAGAGACAGCCGAGTTGACCCTGCTGTTTTCGATGCTGGCGACTGTTCCGCGCTTGCAGCGCGTCCCAACACTAAAGGAAGTGATGGATAATCTGCACATCACCGAGCCTTCGGCAGGGCTGCTGAATTACCCGGTGCTTCAGGCCGCCGACATCTTGATTGTGAAGGGTGAACTGGTCCCGGTTGGGAAGGATCAGGCCAGCCACATTGAGGTAACGCGCGAGATTGCTCGGCGCTTTAATACACGTTTTGGCGAGGTGTTCCCGGAGGCCGAAGCCTTGATCCCTGAAGAGACGCCGACTCTCGTTGGGGTCGATGGGCAGGCGAAGATGAGTAAGTCGCTGGGTAATGCGATCATGCTGTCAGATGATGAGAAAACCGTCAGCAAGAAGGTCATGAGCATGTATACCGACCCCAACCGAATCCATGCCACTGACCCAGGAATCGTGGAAGGCAATCCTCTGTTCATCTACCACGACCTGTTCAATCCAGATATAGCGCAGGTTGAAGAATTCAAGGATCGCTATCGGCAGGGCACGATTGGCGATGTGGAATGCAAGCGGGTGCTCGTGGAAAAGCTCAATGCTTTCCTCGATCCCATCCGCCAGAGGCGGCGGTTCCTCGAAGAGCGTCCCGATGATGTCATCGACATTCTGCGCATGGGCGCTGAACGAGCACGACCTATTGCTCAGGAGACCGTTGCTCAGGCGCGGGAAGCAATGGGTCTGATCAGCCCCATTCATGCGGCGGTCATTGATCTGTATCGGTAGTGTGTGAGTAGGATCACGGTTGGTTAACGCATCTGAGATATGATCTGACAACTCACCAAAGGAGAGACTCTATGCCAAATACGCTCATGGCAATCTATGCACATCCTGACGATGAAATCCTTGGCTCTGGCGGCACACTGGCAAGCTATGCTGCAATGGGGTCACGGGTTGTGCTGGTGTGTGCAACACGCGGCGAAGTGGGCGAGATCAGCGATCCCACGCTGGCTACACCGGAAACACTCGGCGAAGTGCGGGAGCAAGAACTGCGCTGTGCCGCCGAGACGCTGGGGATTCATGATGTGTACTTCCTCGATTATCGTGACTCCGGGATGGAAGGCACGCCAGAAAATGAGGATGCTCGCGCGTTTGTTCAGGCGGATATGGTCGAAATTACTGCTAAACTCGTGGGGTTGATCCGCAGCGAACGACCGCAGGTAGTCGTCACCTTCGAGCCTTACGGAGGCTATGGGCATCCCGATCACAAGATGGCGCATAAAGCCGCCGTCGCTGCTTTTGATGCAGCCAGCGATCCCCAGCAGTTCCCGGAGCAGGGGGAAGTCTGGCATCCTCAGCGACTGTTTTACAGCGCGATCCCAACCAGCTTCTGGCTGGAGATGCGTGATCATATGGCGGCAGCGGGAATGGATACCAGCAGGTTTGATTCCATTCAGACAAACCCGGAACGTTTTCCCGATGAGAAAATCACGACTGAGGTAGAAGTGTCACGCTTTGTCGATGCTAAGTTTGCCGCCGCATTGTGCCACGCCACCCAGTTTGGGGCAGAAAGCATCTTCCGGCGTGTACCGGAGTCGGTATTCAAGCAAATAAGTTCGCACGAGCATTTCGCACAGGCGCGCCCCGATCCGCAAGCAGTAGCGGCTCCTGCCCACGATCTGTTTCAAGAGCTACCTGTCTGATCACCACATTCCAATCATAGATAACAATGGGCGATTCCGTGTGTGGTATCGCCCATTTTGTCACGGGGAAAATGAACGGAAATGGTTACGAAACCGCGTGACAAAACAGGCGCAGGCGTTTGCTTGCGAATGTTTGAGCTATTCGATTGACAAGCTCTTCACAAATAGTTAGAATACCGCGCTGTCCGCTGTGTCCTTCCTGGAAGACACGCTTTCTACTCAATGTGCCGCTTCCGACCCCGGAAGTTGGCCTTAACCCTAAGTGACGGCAGCGATCACTTGCACCAGGAAAGAAGATCGACTGTCATGGTGCGCTCACAAGCGTACCTCGGGAGGCTGTTCCGCATGCAAAAGTCGTATTCTTCCTCTGATGATTCCCTTGATTTTGCTGCACTTTTAGAAAAGTCGTTTGAAGAAATTGATGACGTTCGTAGAGGCGATATCCTCACAGGCACAATCCTGGCTGTGGATAATCAGGGCGTCATTGTTGATGTTGGCTTAAAGCGCGATGGTGTTGTACCGCGATCTGACCTCGACGCTGTAGATGATGCTGATTCCTTTGAAGTGGGTCAGCAAATCACGGTCATGGTTCTCAAGACAGAAGACTATGATGGAAACCTGGTTGTTTCCGTTCAGCAGGCTCTGGCGAGTAAGGATTGGGATGCTGCTACAGGTCAGATGGAAAGTGGTGATCTGTATACGGGCAAGGTTGTTGCCGCTAACAAAGGCGGCCTGATCGTCCCATTTGGTGAACTTCGTGGGTTTGTTCCTGCATCACATGTACTCGATCTTCCGCGTGGATTGGGTGATGAAGAGAGGGCTGCGCATCTCTCCCGATTGGTTGGTCGGAAGCTGGAATTAAAGATCATTGAGGTGAATTCGGAGCGACGCCGCTTGGTGCTTTCTCAGCGTGAGGCGGAACGTAATGCGCGTGATGCTGCCAAGGAAGTGCTCCTTCAGAAGCTGAACGTGGGTGATGTGGTTTCCGGTCGGGTCAGCAGCCTGCGCGAATTCGGCGCATTCATCGATCTGGGTGGGGCTGATGGGCTTGTTCACATCTCTGAACTTGCGTGGCGGCGTGTGCGCCATCCAAATGAGATCTTGAACATAGGAGACCAGGTTGACACGTACGTCCTTCAGCTTGATCGGGATGAAAAGCGTATAGGCCTCAGCTTGAAGCGCCTTCAGCCAAATCCGTGGGAAGAGATCGAACAGACCTATGCAGTGGGTCAGACAGTGGAAGGGTCAGTCTCACGGGTAGTTTCGTTCGGAGCTTTCATAGAATTGGACAATGGCGTCGAAGCGTTGCTGCATGTCTCTCAAATGGGTGATCCTGCGCCACAGGCTCCAGAAGATATCCTGCGGGCTGGGGATATAGTCGTCGCGCAGATCGTCAGTCTGGAAGCAGATCGCCAGCGGATGGGGTTGAGTCTGAAATCCACAGCCGACTCGGAAGAACCGGCCCTAGTGGAAGAAGCACCCATCAGCGAACTAGACACCGTCGAGAGTAACTAGCAGAAGTCGTGCATATAGGCTATTGTTGAACTTGCAGTAAGGAACGCCTGCGGCTCTCCAAGCATTAAGACGAGTGATCGGCGGGCCTAGGCGCTCTGCTGAAACGAAAGGGCTACATGAATTCTAAAGACAAGATTGAGGTTGAAGGCACGGTCGTTGAAGCTTTGCCAGGAACGCAGTTCCGGGTACAGCTTGATGAAGGACCGGAAGTAGTTGCATATCTTTCTGGAAAGATGCGCAAATATTACATTCGCATTTTGCTAGGGGACAGGGTCAAGGTAGAGATGACGCCCTATGATCTGACCAAAGGACGTATCACCTATCGATATAAGAAGCGTGGCCCCGGTCAGGGTGGCTCATCCGAAGAGGAAGAGTCTCGGTAACAGGTTTCACAAGACTGGCGAACTATGTCGCCAGTTTTTTGTTAGTAGTCGTCAGAGTCAGGCGTCTCAAGCGGCCCTCGGCTCGACAGCGAGTCACTGAGACTTGCCAATCGCCGTTCCTGGGAAGAGGTTACGTTGCCCTCATTGACCAGTTCGCAAGCTCCTCGCAGCCACTCATCTACGGAATCGACGGCAAATGTCCAATCCTCC
>JAHEME010000020.1:8184-14326 GCA_024643825.1 Chloroflexota bacterium
CGAGTCATGCGGGCCGCCCAATGTGCGGCGATGTTCAGGTAGCGAAGTGGAACCCAAACCCGCATCCGATCCAGCATCGCGTCAGGGTCAGCGAGGGGGTACTCTTCCAGCAAGGCTCGGTGTTGATCAACATCGACGTACCAGGTTAGAAACACGCCAATATCCGCTACAGGGTTGTTCAGGGCGAGTTCTTCAAAGTCGATCAAGCGCAGCGCTCCGCTGCGTGTCACCATGAAGTTCCCGTGATTGGGGTCGTTGTGAGCAGCGACCACAATGCCAATACTTTCACTATCTTCCTGAATGCTCTCCAACTCGTGCATTAGCTCGCCCACCAGATCGCGGGCAATGTTGATTTCCTCCAGCCCGGCTGCCAGCCAACGTTCGACAACGGCGTCAAACCAGCGTTCGCGTGTCTCGGCAAAGAAGTTCGTGAGGGGGCTATAACCGCGTTGATCTGCTTCCGTAAAATCCGCTGAGAGAGCTTCATTGAGGGCGGGATCGCCATGAAGCCGTGTGAAAAGGGCAATGGCTTCTGAGGCGCGGACTTCCAGATCGTCGCGGTTGATGGGGGCGAGGGCAGACTCCACGATGGCGGCGCGTCCACCAAGGGCGTCGCTTGATTCGGTGATCCCTAGAATTTGGGGGCCGACATGAGCCTCAAATAACAGTTCACCCAGCCGCATGTGACGCCAGCGATCCGGGAACTGTTCCGCAGGCCCCAGCAGGTAGCGAATGAAGGCCCAGGGCCTTCTGTTTGCATCCACCCGCCACACGTGTTTGGCTGCCCAGCGGCTTACGAGTTTGAGGCGTAACTTTCCGGGGGGGCGAATCCCAAGCTCACGCAGAAGATCCGCCAGCGCCTCTGGATCGGCAGGCGACTGCTGGGTATGGCTCGCCCTTGTGGGCGTCCTGCCAGCACCGGGCATTACTCCCAGCGCCTTTGCGTAATCAGCAGTACCCAATCGCCCTGTTCGCGAGTCCCCAGTAGTTTTAGACCGATTGCATCCAGTGCAGCAGCAACTTGCTCAACCTGATTCTGGATGACGCCTGAAAAGACAAACATGGAGCCAGGCCAGATGATGTGCTGAAGCCCCTGACTAGCAAGCTCCGTGATCACGGGGGCTGTGATGTTCGCCATCCCAAACCCCCAGCGACGTGCGCTTGTCACAAGACCTTCCAGAGATCCGTGCTGAACCGTCACAATATGATCTACATGATTGCGGGCGATGTTTTCCTGGGCCGACCGCACGGCTACTTCATCGATGTCGCGGCCCAGCACCTTCAGCGCGCCGAGCTTGGCTGCTGCAATGGATAGGATGCCAGAGCCTGTGCCCAGATCGATCATGGTGGTCTCTTCGTGGACAAACCATTCACATGCCTGGAGGCATAGCTGTGTAGTCGGATGTGTACCCGTCCCAAACGCCATACCCGGATCGAGTTCAATAAGAATGTCGCTCGGTTTAATCTCTGTGTCTGCCCACGCAGGTTTGATCAGCAGATGACGGCCAACGCGAATGGGGTGGTAGTTCTTCTTCCAGGCCTCGGCCCAATCTTCTTCCTGGACGATTCGGAACTGAGGTTCGGGGATGCGCGGATCGATCCGGCTGAGGTAGTAAAGGCCCTCCGCAATCTGGCGTTTTTTCTCCTCAGTATGATCATCCTCCGGGATGTACGCGCGGACGAGGAGATTGCCTTGAGGAAGGGCCTCGTTTTCCCAAACGTCCCCAGGGAAGCGATTTTCAATCGCAACGCCCTGATGTACATAGCGACGCAAAACATCGGCGACAGCCTCGGCGCCTTCTCCATCAACACTTAGAGAGATCTCGATCCAGTTGGTCATAACGGGGTATTGTAACGAGGGTCGCTAGAAGGGCAAAATCCCGGCGCGAACTATCACGATCTGGAAAGGTATTGGTCTAGCTTTCTCGTAGGTATGCAGCCCCACATTCATTGAGAGAAAAAGAAACCCCGTGATCTACGGGGTAATCCGATGATTTTGCCTGCCAGGACTCTGTGGTGAATATGCTACTGTTCACCGCCTAGCCAATCGAGCACGCGCTCGAAAAAGCCTTTCTCCTGTGCCGGGGGGATTACGGCATCTTCCAGAGTTCCACTGAGCTGCTCAAGCAGGGTCCGCTGCTGCGCAGTCAGGCGGGTTGGAGTGCGTACCTCCACCATGACCTGCAGGTCGCCGCTGCCGCTGGTAGTTCCGTCGCGTCGAAGACGCGGCACGCCCTTCTTCTTCAAGACAAACACTTCGCCAGATTGGGTTCCGGGATGAATTTGTACTTCTTCTTCAGCCTCTCCATCAGGGGTAATCACCGGAACCGTAAGGGTATGCCCCAGTGCAGCTTGAGCCACGTTGATCTGAAGCTTAATCAGCAGATCATCACCACGGCGGCGAAAGTACTGATGAGGCTTTACGTTAATTACGATGAAGAGATTGCCCGCCGGGCCTCCCCGTGAGCCTGGTTCTCCCTCTCCACTCAGGCGGATTTGCGTCCCCTGATCGACGCCTGCGGGGACGCTCACATTGAGATGCCGAACCCGCCGTACTTGTCCCTTCCCGCTGCACTCGTGGCAGGGAGTTGTGACTTCCTCGCCGCGACCATCACAGGTGGGGCAGGCCGTGATGTTGACCATCTGACCCAAAAAGGTCTGGCGCACATTGCGAACCTCCCCGGCTCCGTTGCAGGTATGGCAGCGCGTGGGGGTTGTTCCAGGTTCGGCACGAGAGCCGTTGCATACCGGGCAAACCTCTGTACGCTCGAACTCGATCTCTTTCTCCAACCCGAAGACGGCCTGCTCAAATGTGATCGTGAGCCGGTACTGAAGGTCCTGACCGCGCCGAGGTGCAGACTGCCTTGATCGTCCGCCCGTTCGGAATCCGCCGCCGAAGAATTCATCAAAAATATCGGCGACATCGTTGAAGCCAGTGAACCCCCCGCCAAAGGGATCGCCTCCGAAGCCGCCTCCATTGACCCCTGCATGCCCAAAGCGATCATAGGCAGTCCGTTTTTGCGGGTCATTCAGGATGGCGTAGGCTTCATTTACTTCCTTGAATGCCTCATCTGCATTAGGTGCAGAATTTACATCCGGGTGCGTTTCACGCGCCTTGCGGCGATAAGCACGCTTAATGTCTTCTGGGGATGCGTCCCGGTTGATGCCGAGCACTTCATAGCAATCGCGCTTTGATGCCATACTTTGCTTCCACTTGCTGTTCACGTATCCGAATAAAGTGCGTGTAGATTGTAGCGAAATCAGGGAAACCCGACGAATGAGCCGGGCCAGCTTCGTCTATGCATGCCGACGAAGTAGACCCGGCCTTCGATCTTTCTACAAAGCGGGACTCGTTGCGTTCAAACCGATCCCGGTCAGGCTGGCTTACTCTACGACTTCGCCCTCGACCACATCTTCGCCGCCCGGCTCTGTACCTGCTTCATTGGCAGGGGATGGGTCAGCGCCATCGCTCTCCTGCGCATACATCTTCTCGCCGATGCTCATTGTTTCCTGGATTAGCTGATCGGTCTTTGTGCGCATAGCTTCCACGTCGCTATTTTCAACCGCCTGCTTGGTCTCATCGATCAGTGTCTGGACGCGATTTTTGGTCTCATCGTCGAGCTTCTCACTGTAATCTCGCAGCGATTTCTCAGCGGAGTATACGGAGGAGTCCGCCATGTTGCGTACTTCCTGATGTTCCTTGCGCGCTTCATCTTCGGCAGCGTGCTGCTTGGCATCCTGCACCATCTGATCGATCTCTTTGTCCGACAGACCGCTGGATGGCTGAATGGTGATGTGCTGAACGCGCCCGGTAGCTTTGTCAGTGGCTTTAACGTTCAAAATACCATTTGCGTCAATGTCAAACGATACTTCGATCTGGGGCACACCTCGTGGTGCAGGGGGGATGCCATCCAGAATGAAGCGACCAAGGCTCTTGTTGTCGCCAGCCATCGGGCGCTCACCCTGTACGACGTGGATTTCAACCTGCGTCTGGCTGTCCGCCGCCGTGCTGAAAATCTGACTCTTGGCAACAGGAATTGTCGTATTGCGCTCAATCAAAGCCGTTGCGACACCGCCCAACGTTTCCACACTCAGGGTTAGCGGGGTAACATCGAGGAGAAGAATATCTTTTACTTCCCCACCCAGCACACCTGCCTGGATTGCCGCACCCAATGCGACTACCTCATCCGGGTTGACGCCCTTGTGCGGTTCCTTGCCAAAGAAATCCTTGACGGCTTTCTGGATGGCAGGCATGCGCGTCATCCCACCGACCAGCACTACTTCGTCGATCTTGCTCTTTTCCAGACCGGCATCGGCGAGAGCCTTCTTCATCGGCTCAATGGTGCGCTGAATCAAGTCTTCGGTAAGCTGCTCCAGTTTAGCGCGGCTCAACGTGGTGACGAGATGCTTCGGGCCACTGGCGTCGGCAGTTACATAGGGCAGGTTGATCTCGGTTTCCTGCTTGCTGGATAGCTCCTTCTTGGCGTTCTCTGCGGCTTCCTTGAGACGCTGAAGGGATGACTTGTCATTGCGAAGATCAATCCCCTGCTCGCGCAAAAATTCGTCGGCGATCCAGTCAATGATGCGCTGGTCGAAGTCGTCTCCACCGAGGAAGGTATCCCCGTTGGTTGATTTCACCTCGAAAACACCATCGCCGACTTCGAGGATGCTGATGTCATACGTACCGCCGCCGAGGTCATAGACGGCGATGGTTTCGTCGGTCTTCTTGTCTAGACCGTAGGCTAATGCCGAAGCAGTTGGTTCATTGATGATGCGCAGCACCTCAAGGCCCGCAATCTTACCTGCGTCTTTCGTAGCCTGGCGCTGGCTATCGTTGAAGTACGCTGGAACGGTAATCACAGCCTGCGTGACCGGGCCGCCCAAATAGGCTTCGGCGTCCGTCTTGATCTTCTGAAGGATCATGGCGGAAATTTCTGGTGGCGAATATTCCTTGCCGCCGACTGTCACCCGAACATCTCCATTGGAGGCTTTCGATGCCTCATAGGGGATGTGCTGCATAGACTTCTTTACTTCGGAGTCACTAAACTTGCGCCCCATGAATCGTTTCACCGAGAAAATTGTGTTCTCAGCGTTCACAACGGCCTGCCGACGGGCAACCTGCCCGACAAGAAGCTGTCCGTTCTTGTCAAACGCAACTACGGATGGGAACAGCCGTCCCCCCTCTGCGGAGGGGATGATCGTCGGCTCGCCCGCTTCCATTACAGCCGCCACTGAGTTTGTTGTACCCAGGTCAATTCCAATAATCTTTGCCATCTTGATGAAGTTCTCCCTTCGTCTCTAATTCATGATTTCGATTGAGTTGTTTTTGCTGTCGCTATGTTGCTACCCGCACCAGCGCAGGCCGGAGGACTTTCTCCCCAATGCGATACCCTTTTCGGAGCACGGCAGAGACAGCCCCGGATTCATGCTCATCGCTGTCTTCCTGCATCACGGCCTCGTGCCACTCCGGGTTGAAAGGCTCTCCCAACGCATTGATCTCTTCTAACCCCAATGCTTCAAGTTGACCCGTTAGCTTTCGGTGGATCAAGAGAATTCCATTGACCCACTCTTGAGAGGCATCACTTTCAGGAAGATTTCCCTGGGCGCGGTCGAAATCATCCAGCACAGGTAGTAGTTCCAGCAGAATATCCCCGCGAATTGTCTCCTGCCAGAGCGCACGATCTCGATCTGTACGCTTTTTGTAATTCGCTAACTCCGCCAGCGCTCTTTGCCACCCTGCAAGATATTCGGCAGCCTGTTGCTCTGCCGATGTAGCTTCCTCCGATCCGATCTTGGGAACCGCCTGCTCCCCTTCAGCAGGTGATGCAGGCTCCTCGCTGACTTCTTCGGCAGGTGCTTCAGGTTGCTCTTCTTTTACATGCTCATCTTTCACGTGGTTTACCTCTCCCATCAGGGATGTCAAGTGCAATTCTAACCCGCAAACATAGGAATTTTATTAGAATCATTCTCTGCAATTCGCTACTTAAAAATTGAATTCGTGATCCTATTTTGAGACGACAAAGCGAGCTTTCATTCCACCTCGGCCCGGTCTGATCCGTAGATGTCGATGAGCATATCACTCATGAGTGCGGACACATATCGTACGGCTGATACGGCCCTCCCGTAGTTCAACCGGGTGGGT
>JAHEME010000424.1 GCA_024643825.1 Chloroflexota bacterium
CCCGGTGACCACGCCAATCCCGTAGGCGATCATCAGGATCAACGCCAGCGAACCGTCGATCAGCGGCTTCCATGTCAGAAAGTTGACTTCTACCGGACTCGGGTTCTGAATGGCGAAGATCGCTGCGATAATTGCCAGCACCAGCGCGAGAATTAATGTGACGATCACCATAGTAGCTTCTCTCCCTTACCGGTCGCAATCGCCGAGCACGATGTCAATCGTGCCGATGATGGCTACCAGGTCAGCGACCAGCACGTCCTTCGCCGGGACGCCAATCGATTGAAGATTGACAAATGACGGTGTGCGGAACCGGATGCGCTGTGGTTTTGTGCCTCCATTGCTGGAGAGGTAAACGCCCAGTTCGCCGCGTGGCGATTCGGTGCGCACGTAGACTTCGCCAGCCGGGAGCTTGAACCCCTCCGTCCACAGCTTGAAGTGGTGAATGACAGCCTCCATGCTGGCGCCTAATTCGGCGCGGGGCGGGGGCACGTACTTCCGGTCACTGCTGCGGAATGGGCCGTTGGGCAGATTATCCAGCGCCTGCTTAATGATGCGCAACGATTGCCGCATCTCTTGCACGCGGATCAGATAACGGTCGTAGGTGTCTCCGTGCGATCCCAGTGGCACGTCAAACTCAAAGTGATCGTAAGAAGAGTAGGGCATCGCCTTGCGGATGTCGTAGTTCACGCCTGACCCGCGTAAGTATGGTCCGGTGACGCTCCAATCCACCGCCTGTTCTGCGGTGATCGTCCCGATGCCTTGCGTGCGGTCGATGAAGATTGGGTTCTCGGTGACGAGGAGTTCGTAGTCGTCGATTTTCGGCGGCATGTACTTGAGGAACTTGCGCAGCGCAGGGATGAATTCCGGGGTCAGGTCGCGCCATACCCCGCCGGGGCGGATGTAGCTGCCCATCATGCGCTGGCCGCCGACCATCTCGAACATATCGAGAATGTACTCACGCTCACGCAGGCAGTACAGGAACAGGCTGGTCGCGCCGAGGTCCATCACATGTGTGCCCAGCCAGACCAGATGGCTGTTGAGCCGCTGAAGCTCGGCGATGATCACGCGGATGTACTGTGCACGGTCTGGCACGTTTATCTCGGCGATCTTCTCAATGGCGAGGCAGTAGGCGAGGTTGTTGCCCAGGTTGTTCAGATAATCGATACGGTCGGTCATCACCAGGGCTTTTTCAAACGTCTTGGATTCCATGTTCTTCTCGATACCGGTATGCAAAAAGCCGATATCGGGAATCACGTTCACGACGTTCTCGCCGTCCAGTTCCAACAGCAGGCGCAAAACGCCGTGTGTGCTGGGGTGCTGCGGGCCCATGTTGAGGAGGATGGTCTCGCCCGCGTAGGCAGCGGGGCTGAGGGACTCGCGTAGTTCGTCGAGGGTGGTCTCGACGGTTTGCTCGTCGCTGAGAATCCCGGTGACGTGGGTCAGGTCTTTTTCGGTCAGTGCCATAAGACGTGCGCTTTCACAAAACGCTACTCGCGTGGGTGCGGCTTCTTGGCCTGCACGCGGTCGTGATTAAACGAAAACTGAACTTCCTCGTACCCCAGCGGATAGTCTTTGCGCAGGGGGTAGCCCGTCCAGTCGAACGGGAGCAGGATGCGGCGCAGATCGGGGTGACCCTCGAAGGTCACGCCGAACATGTCATAGATTTCACGCTCGAGCCAGTTGGCCCCCGACCATATCCCGGTCACAGTCTGGATCGTCGGGTCGTCGCCGTGAACGTACGCCTTGAGGCGCAACGTCTGGTTGTGGGGCAGGGAGTACAGCATGTAGCTGATGCCGAAACGTGGTTCATCAGGATAATAATCGTTGCCCGCGCAGTCGGAGAGCATGTTGAATTCCAGCCCGTTCGTGTCACGGCAGTAGGTGGCGACTTCCACAATCGCGGATTTATCGACCACGACCGTGACTTCGCCACGAAACTCGATCACATCCTGTACAGCGCCGGGGAACGCTCCCCGCAGGTTGTTGGCAATCTCGATCAGATCGGTCATTTTACTTTCCCCAATCCGCGATCTTCTCGCCCTTGACCTTCGCGTGAAGGGTCATGATGCCCTCGATTAACTGCTCCGGGCGGGGCGGGCATCCAGCTACGTATACATCGACTGGGACGACCTCGTCTACACCCTGCAAAATCGCGTAGTTGTTGAACACGCCGCCGCAGCTTGCACAGTCGCCCATCGAGATCACCCACTTGGGGGAGGGCATCTGGTCGTACAGGCGGCGCAACACCGGGGCCATCTTACGGCTCACGCGGCCCGCGACGATCATCAGATCGGACTGGCGTGGTGAGGCGCGCATCAGTTCCATGCCAAAGCGCGAGAGGTCATACTGGGAAGCCTGGGTCGCCATCATCTCGATAGCGCAGCAGGCGAGTCCGAAAAGCATCGGCCACATCGCGTTGGTGCGGCCCCAGTTGACCGTCTGTTCCAGCGTGGTGGTGACGATGCCCAGATTGCCAAGCTTCTGTGTTACTCCCATTCGAGTGCCCCTTTCTTCCACGCATAAATCAACCCTACCGCTAGGAGGAATACAAATTCCCCGATGATGAACAAGCCATACACGCCCAGCTTGCGCATGATCACCGCATAGGGGAGAAGGAAGATGATTTCTACGTCGAAGAGAATGAAAAGAACCGCGACAAGATAGAACTTCACCGGGAGGCGGCGTACTGCCGGGCCGATGGGGGTCATGCCCGATTCATAGGGGGCGAGTTTCTTGGCGGTTGGGCGATGGGGGCCGAAAATCCGCGAAATGTTGACAACAATCAATGCCAGGACGGTCGCCAGGGCAACCATGATGGCAATTGGCAGGTACTGTTCAACTAACACAGGCGCTTCTCCGGAGGTGTGGCGATGACGAGTTCAGCGGCCCAGCCGGATGTGGGAACGAGGCCCGGTCAAGCGGCAATGCCGACTGATCTTCTCCCACTTATAAGCCCAATTGCTGCGGGCGTCAAGAAAGCGAACGACGAATTCCCTATTGTAACAGCTTTACAGCACATGCGGTACGCCTTGTGGCAAACATCACAATGAGTCTAACACAACTCGGCAACCCTTTCAAACAAAGATTTAACCGGGCAATAATCGGGCACTACTGGATTTCCGGTGCAAAGGGGGGATGACTTCCTCAGTCTTGCATTGCGGACGATTAGGACGACGAGTCAAGCTGGCCTGATGCCTCTAGCGAGTCGAAGATCGATACCGCCCAAGTGGTGACGTTCTCGATGTAGTTCTCTGCTCCTGAAGCGACTACATCGGGGGCAGTTATGGGCCATGTCACAGGGAGGGAATACCCACCGCGCGATTCGGTAGTCGCCTTGATGTTAAAGGTACGATGGCCCGCATCATAGGCTCTGAGGTTCTGGCGGCGCACGTCCTGAGGGGAATTCCCCTCCCACATGAAGGCGATCAGCAGCCGTTTCGCCTCTGCCAACCCTGCCTCCGAGTACAGAGCAGGGTGCTGCAAGTGGTAGGCCAGCACCATCAGGTGATGGACAATACCCAGTTCCGGGAACTCAGCTTCCCAGTACAGCATCTGATCAAGAGCATCGCGACACGTCTGCCCATCAGTGAGCAGCGCACCGCAGTCGGGGCATTGGGTCAGGGAATTCATAGAGACCTTCTCTGGATGGATGTGGGATTTATGATATACCTCACGAGGTCACAAAGTTCGTTTTTTCAAAGCGTTGAAAACGGAGAGTGAGCAGGGAGTCTAAGGCGGTTTTATGAGTAGTGGCGGTGTGGGCCAAACACTCAGAAATGG
>JAHEME010000425.1 GCA_024643825.1 Chloroflexota bacterium
TCGCCGCCACGCGATGCACCGGAACTAACCCCAGATTGGCGATAGTGCCTTCGATGGTAAGATCGCGCCGCCAGGGATGGTACGAGACGCCCCCGTTGAGTGTCACTGCGTTGGTGAAGGCGGGATTCGGCTTCGCGGGCTGGGCGCTCGCCTGCTCGGAGCAGATTTGCGAGCCATCCGGGAGATCGTCCATGACGAAGTCGAAGGCCGCCGTCGTACCCTGCGGGATCGTGGTCAGATCGATGGGTTGGGTTTTCTCGGCAATGATGATCCCGGCGTCGTCACATACGTTGACCGTCACCTGCGTATCGGTAACATCGGCGGGCGATGCGTTCTGCACCTCGCCCGTGTAGTGCATGACTCGACTTCGATCCTGCCACAGCAGCGTGTTGGCGATCCGCAGTTCCGCCGGGTTGATCGCCGCGACACGCGTCCCCCAGGGGGCCAGCGCATCCACCTGAAAACTGCCTGCCAGCGCATTGAGCACCAGTCCTAGGCTGGCGGTATCGCGGTCGGAGAGGAAGACGCGCAGCGCGGTGAAGAACGGGCCTATCTGGTGAACGGTCAGCGTTTCGCGCCCGGTGGCTCCCTGCTGATCCTCGTAGAGAAAGACGAACTGCAAGCCGCCATCGGCGAGGTCCTCGCGCGAAATCTCTTGATAGCCTATGGCTTCTTCGTAGTGAAGGCGGATGTAGCTCTCTGCCAGTGCGCGCACGTTCTCCGGCGCGAGGGGGCCTTCATTGGTGATTTCGACAGTGACGCGGCTTCCGTAGCCCGGCGGGGGAAGCATCCGTACAAGGATGCGTTGATCGGTGGACTCGTCGAGCGTCTCCCATCGATCCGGCAGATTCAGCGCAAACACCCCGGTGCGATGCCGGAACGCGTTGACTGTCAATGGAACGCTGGTCGGCGGGAGGGTGGGGGCAAGCGTTGGCTGGATCGGGGTAACGGTTGCAAGAGCAGGAATGCTTTGCCCATTCTGGGTGATGGGGATCGCTTCCGGCGGCGCGGGGCGGCAGCCAGCAAGAACAGCGGCGCATAGGATCAGCGCACCCGCAAGGATGCGGAAGGAGCTTCGAACAGTCATAGGCTTTCGGACCCGGTGCGTGTCGCTACCACAAACAGGCGCGGGCTGTCCTCCTCGTAGGCGTTGAATTCATAATCGCCATACGCCTCGACTTTGCCAAATCCGGCAGAGTCAAGCAGCAGGCTGAGTTCCGAAATCAGAGTATAGCGTACTTGCTGCGGCATCAGGGCGCGGTGAACGAGGCCATCAGGCGCGATGCGATCATAGACCCAGGTCAGGCTCATGATCTGGCTGATCGAGTCGAGGTGGGCGAGGGATTGCTGCATCACGGTGTCGCCTGTTTCCTCGTCCGTGAATAGTCTCTCGACCACCAGCGAGTCGATGTTCTCTGCACGGAACATCGCCAGCGGGTTGGCCAGATCGAGCGCCAGCCCACCCTCCGGCTTGAGATGCAATGCGATTTTGCGCAGCGCCTTGCTCTGTTCGGTGTGATCGAGCAAGTGCATGAAGCCGCTGAAGGAGAAGATCGCCAATCCAAAGCTCTGTTTGGACTCGAATGCACGAATATCTACCTGCTGCCAGTTGATGCGCGCGGCGTTGCCGCCTGCCTCGTGAGCACGAGATCGGGCGCGCTCCAGCATCGTCTCTGACGTATCAATGCCCAGCAGGTCGATGCCGCTTCGGGCAAGGTGCAGGGCCACTCGTCCTGTGCCACAGCCAATATCCAGCACCGGGCCGCCAAAGCGAGCGACCAGTACCTCATAGGCAGAGAGGTCTTCGTCAAAATCGGCGTTCTCGGAATCGTAGTAGCGGGCCAATTCACGATACAGATCAACCATAGCAGCCTCTTACTTTCCCTGAAACACAGGTGGACGCTTTTCCAGAAACGCAGTGGAGGCTTCGGCGTGGTCGGTGGTGGCCCACAGGCGCGCAAAGACCGAACGTTCACGAGCACGGGCAGCATCGGCGGGGAGCGTGGCCCAGCCATGAAGCACCTGCTTCACTCCTCGTACCGCCAGCGGGGGCTGCTGTGCGATAGCTTCGGCAATCCTCCGGGCTTCGGCGAGAGTTTCGCCGGGCGGGGCAAGATGCGTCACCAGCCCGATTTGCTGGGCCGCCGCCGCCGTCAGCGTCCGACCTGTGAGGAGCAGTTCCATCGCCAGCGTGTATCCCACACAGGAGATCAATCGGCTGGCCCCGCCCCAGCCGGGTGTGACTCCCATCCCAATCTGGGCAAATCCCAGGGTGGCATCCGAGGCGGCCACACGCAGATCGCAGGCGAGGGCGACCTCACAGCCGCCGCCGCGCGTCGCGCCTTCCAGCGCCGCGATCACGGGAACAGGCAAACTGGCGAGCGCATCCAGCGCACCGACCATAAGATCATGCTGGCGCAGCCCGGAGGCTTCTGAAAGGTCACTGTGAAGATCACGCAGATCGCCGCCGGAGATGAAGGCTTTTCCGCCAGCGCCATAGACGATCACCGCCCGCAGGTCTGCGATCTGAGATGCCTGATCGATGGCAGCACGCAGTGCATCCATCGCTGCCCAGTTCAGCGCATTGCGCACGTCAGGACGATGGATGGTAATCCGAGCGATCTGGTGAGGGCCAGCCTCAAAAAGAACAGCGCCTTCGGGCATGAAAGCCGATCCGTGATCAGGGGTCAGGGTGGCCTCAGTGTAGCACAGCGAGGGCAGCGTTTCAATCGGGTTTCTCACGGCAATTGTGCGAAAAAGCGTGTACGAAGGAAAATAGGCCATCGTACTCATGCACGTCTTCCTCAGGAGAAGGTCTATGTCTGATCGTGAGTCCCAGCTTCCGCGCGCTGCCTTGCTCGGTGCAGGGGCAGCAACGCTGGCGGCGCTCGCCCTGTTCCTCCGAACCCTACATCCCGGCGTTGGGCCTTCGCTCGATAGTATGGAGCTTCAGATCGCCGTCCTCGTTGACGGCGTGATCCATCCTCCGGGCAGTCCGCAGTATCTGCTGCTCGGTAAGCTGGCGATGGCGGTATTGCCCGGCCCGAACCCCGCGTACCGCCTGAACCTGCTATCGGCGTTGGCGGGGGCACTGACCATAGGATTCGTTTTTCTGCTCACCTATCGGTTGGCGGCGCGGCAGGGAAGATCGTGGGCAGCGCTGGCGGTCAGCGGGTTCGCCTCGATGAGTCTGGCTATCGCGCCGCGTATCTGGTATCAGGCCAGCATCGCGGAACTGTATGCACTCAATGCGGTGTATGTTGCCAGCGTGATCTACTTCCTGCTCACATGGCATCAGACGAAGAAGTCGGCGGCTTTCTGGGCAGCGATGGTTCTTTATGCCCTGAGCTTCGGCAACCATACCAGCATGATCCTGCTGCTGCCGATGATCTTTCTGGCGATTCTCTTCACCGATCCATCCGTGTTGGTGCGCCCTCGCAACGTGCTGATCGTCGCGGCGCTGGTGATCGTCTCCGCATTGCAGTATGTGATCATTCCCTTGCGGGCGGCGGCGCATCCACCGTTCTGCAACTTCTGCCCGTCGATGGCGGATCTACCCGGCTACCTCACTGGCGGCGGTTTCAAGCACGCGTTCTTTGCCCTGCCGAAACGGGAGATTTTCGCCCGGCTGCCGGAGAGCATCGGGCAGGCAAACGTCCAGTTCATGCCCTGGGGCTATGCACTGGGCGTGATCGGTCTGTGGGAGTTGTTTCGGAAGAATGCGCGAGTGGCCTGGCTTTGGAGTCTTGGCCTTGCAGCCGAATATGTCTTTGTGATC
>JAHEME010000426.1 GCA_024643825.1 Chloroflexota bacterium
TAATCAGTTCGTCGTGCCGGGGGGGTTGAGCCTCGCCAACCTGCTACACGCCATCGACCTGATCAAGGAGCGATTCACCATCGCGGCGGCGGGGATCGCCTCGTATGACCCGGCCTATGATCCAGAGGAACGGGCACTCAAAGCCGGGCTTGAGATCGTGAAGGCGATTGCAGTGGGATCAGCCTGAATGGAGCTAACTACCGAGCGACTCATTCTGCGCGATGCGGAGTACTTCAAGGATCGCTACTGGGATACGTTGATGTTCGGGATGCTGTGCGAGGAGTGGAATGGATTTGTGCATCAAGAGCAGCCGAGAGGATAACCCGTGGACGTTCGTCTGAGCGTCCACGCCACCGAACAAATGAAGCGCCGGGGCCTCTCCGCAGAGGCCGTGCTTGCAGTCGCTGCCCAACCAGAGCAGGTCGTCGAAGCCGCTGGGGAACTTCCGATTGCTCAGTCGCGCATTACACATGACGAGCGTCCGGCCCTGCTGCGGGTCGTCTTCCGTGAGGAAGATGAGGTAAGATTGGTGGTGACGGCCTATCTCACGAGCAAGATCGAGAAATACTGGCAGGTGAATGATGAAGATTAGCTATGATCCCGAAGTGGATGCACTGATAATCCTGCTGCGGGAAGGACAGGTTGCTGAGAGCGACGAAGTATCGCCGGGTCTGATCGTGGATTTCGACGCATCGGGCGTGCCCCTCGCGCTCGAAGTGCTTCAGGCTCGCCACCTGCTATCCCCTGATGGAACCCTTCAGTTAGAACTACCCATCACGCTCCACGCGCGCCCCTAGCGGCATCCAAACAAGGCTACCCTGCTCTATGAACACTGACTCCACATCACTCCCCTTTGACGAACAGGTGCGGCTGGCGGTGTACGATGGCTTTGTGCATCGGGGACAGGCCCCCACCGCCGCGCAGCTTGCCGACTCGCTGGGCCGGACACTCGATGAAGTGGCGGCTGCACTTCGAGAACTGCAAAGCGCGCATCTGCTGGTGCTGCAACCCGATGGCGAGGTGCTGATGGCGAATCCGTTCTCAGCGGTAGCGACGGGATTTCGCGTCGAGGCCGGGGAGCAGGCATGGTGGGCCAACTGCGTGTGGGATGCGCTGGGCGTGGCGGCGATGCTGCGGCGCGATGTGCGGATCACCACTACCTGCCTCGACTGCGGCGAGTTGATGACGCTCACCGTTGAAGATGGGCATCTGCGCAACCCGCAGGGGGTGATCCACTTTGCCATCCCTGCGAGACAGTGGTGGGATGACATCGTGTTCACCTGAAGTACGATGCTGCTCTTCCGGTCGGAAGAACACGTCGAGGCATGGTGCGCGAAGGTCGGGCTGCCGCGTGGGGAGATCATCACCCCGGCGCAGGGATGGGGGCTGGCAGCATGGTACGCCGACCGCCTCGATGCGGGGTATCAACGGAAATCAGCGGGGGAGGCGGAAGCGTTCTTCCGGTCGCTGGGGCTGGTATCGGAGTTCTGGACGTTGGGATGAACTGTGCCCTCTATGCTTCCTTTTGTTGCATCGATGCAAACGATTGGATAGGCTTGCAGTCTGTCTAATCCCCATATGGCAAGGAGGTGTCATCATGAAACGCCACAACACCCTCGATACCCTGCCCTGCTTTCGAGCGCACGAGTAAGCGACGCAGAGGCTACCCCTCCGAGACGCACGTCAAGCGCGGCGAGCGCATCGTGCATGGCGACAAGCATCTGATCGAAAAGCTGGGACGCAACGATCTGTGCCCATGCGGATCAGGACGCCGCTTTTAAGGTGTGCTGCATGCCAAGCGGCGCGTATGATGGATCATTGAGAGACGATTACTTTTAGAGAGTGAGATACAACACACGACCGATGGACTATCTCCATCGGTCGTGATGTATTTCTCTGCTGACAGGCGTACTACGTTACTGTACGGTGAACGTGGTTGATCCTGAGCCGGAGGTATAGCCCGTCTTGCTGGCTGTTGCCGACACAGTGTAGGTTCCGACACCGTCACGCCCAGTATTAACCGAGTAGGTAAAGACAGCAACTCCGCTGGAATTGGTGGTGCTGCTGCCGCTGAGGGTTGACTTGGGCGCATTAATGGTCAGCGCTACTGAAGCGCCACTGACTGGCGCGCCGGAGCCATCCGTCACGGTGACGGTGATAGACGCAGTTTGGTTCCTGGTGTAGGTGGCCTTATCGGTGGCAACTGAAACGCTCAGTGCGCCCGTTGATGATGGGGTTGCGGTCGGGCCTGGAACCGGGGTCGGGGTCGGGCTGCTGCCGCCACCGCCGCCCAACAACTGCCAGGCTGCATATGCCTGCACCAGCCCGTAGCCATAGGCGTTATCACGCCCGGCTGCACCGAGGTCAAGCGCAGACTGCTGGAGAGCCTGCCGAATCTGAACATTGGTCCAGGTCGGGTTAGCGCTCCATACCAGCGCAGCTACCCCGGAGACATGCGGAGTCGCCATTGACGTACCATCATAGATGGCGTATCCGCTGGCAGGCCAGGTGTGCTGGGCCACGACGCTGGCATTCGAGCCAACCTGCGGCAGCAGAAGCTGACCGTTTTCCTGGCTCAGGCTGAGCGCCGGGATCGCGGAGGAATTGCCACTGCCCAGCGTGCCGCCGAAATCGCCAGACACATTGTTATAGATGATCGCGGCAGTACCGCCACCATTCTGAACATTCATCACCTTGTCGTAGAACGAGATGGTTCCGCGCTGGCACAAAACGACCTTGCCGCTCCATGCGCCAACGCTGTCGCACAGACCGCCATCGACCAACACGCCGCTGGCACTGCCTTGCGCGGCAAATTCGATCAGACCGCCGGAGTAGTCGGTTCCGTTGACGGTGACTGTTGCGTTATCCACATATGGAACGGTGCTTTCTACACTGACGCCCGGCGCAGCCAATTCAACCTGGCTGTTCTGCTGGGAGAAACTGGCGACCGTGTTGCTGCTATCGATGGCAGCGACCGAAACCACCGAGTCGTAGGATGCCGGATAGGAAAGGCCCGTCGTGCCATCGTTGCCTGCGGCGGCGACACTCAGAACGCCCTGAGCATACAGATTGTCGAAGGCGTTGCGCTCCTTGCCGCTTGCCCGTCCACCACCCAGGCTCATGCTGATCACGTTAGCGCCGTTGGAGGCACAGGTATTGGCAGCCGCCACGAGGTCAGAAGAAAGCGTCGCTGATCCCGCATCGTTGAAGAACTTGACGATGAACAAACGAACGGTTCCCGGCGTGACGCCGACAACGCCGACGCTGTTATTGACCCCGGCGATGGTTCCGGCAACGTGAGAACCGTGACCATAGCCATCAATGTACCATTCGGTGGACTGCTGGGAGTAGCCGGAGACGTTGATCCCCTGGAAATCTTCGTGGTCGCGGTAGAAGCCTGTATCGATGATACATACCGTCCGGCCTGCGCCAGTGGGCGCACCCGCATCAATGGCGCCATCCCGATTGGCATCCCACACATCACGGGCCTGCACGCGGTCAATCCCCCAGGGGACATCCTGTGTTCCTGCCGCCAGGCGGGTTAACTCGGCGACATTCGCAGTCCCACCATCCCCATACAGGTAGCGCGGTACATCTTCTTCCCAACCCGCAAAGTGCGGGTTCTTTTCGATGCTGGCGATCGCGGCCTGAGGAATTGTGACAACGTAGGAATGAAGGTCTGTAAACGTGTAATGGAATGTTGCCCCCAGTGCTTCCAGATCACGGTGAGCTGCATTCTTTTGCCCCGAAGCATATTCTACCCAGATGCGAACAC
>JAHEME010000427.1 GCA_024643825.1 Chloroflexota bacterium
GGATGACGCTGGAGAGAAAGAGTGCAAACGACTGAGGACGTTCCTTCCTATCTTGAATCATTACTGCAGCATTGGCGATGCCGTATCTGTCATGCGGATTTGGAATCAAATGCAAGCCTCTCCTGGTACGCATTTGGATGCTGATACTTATTCTCTCATCATAGGATCGCTGGCGCGAATTGGTTGCTTCAAGTCTGGATCACAAAGCATTATTTCAGACCTAAACGAGGCTGGCGTCACATCGGCGGCCTGTGGGGCTGATCTTCTAGATGAAGTATGTGGGGTAATGTCGGAAGATCTCGTGGAGTTTACAGAACAGGCCGCTTTATATTTGTACAATGCCTTTGTTGATGGGTTTGAAGGAGCACAGGCGCAAAGTCCAGTTTCGGAAATCCCTCGTGTTAAAGGAGCGAACGAGGTTTCGTCCATGTGCCCAGGACTACTTGCTGGACGTGTTGCTGTTAACAATAGCACAGCAATATGCCCTTTAACCGGCTCAAAGCTTCGTTTGTTGTCTTTAGAAGAGAACCAACGAAAGCCCCTTCGCGATGCGCTGATAAGAATGGCGGCTTCTCAGCACGAGGACTTTGTCGGAACACACTTTAACAAGCCATCGAAGGTGGTCAACAGCACGTATGCTCAAACAGAATTGGCAAATTTTGTGAATTGGCTGGAGTAAGTTCTCGTGGAAGTTCAAAAACTCTGATGGGGTCGTCGCTCGCGTTGGTAGAACCCCTTCTCATGATTTCTTCTGTATTTTTGTGATATGGATAGAACGCGAAATGGAGAGCCTTTCACTGCTTTTGTCGGTAAGTATTTTCAGTGACCGTCCGTGCAAATTAATGCCTGAACTGCTCTCACGTGATAACCCCTTCTTTTGTGATCTCTTAGATGGGGCAAACGTGGCGTACTATGGACATGGATTGTTCCGGTATAGTCAAGTCCAGAAAGTTGTAGAGGAGCTTGAACGCATGGGTGAAAGACCGCTGGTGATCATGCCTCAAAAATACGCGGTCGCGAGTTTTCGGTTGGCCCACGGAGTTACTCAAAAGCTAAATCAGAGTTCGCTCGATGCAATGGCCGAGTAAGTTGCCTTGTTTGTTCGTTGTCGTTTTTGTGCCAACAGAGAATCGAATGTCTCACTCAAGTGGTTTGTCACTCCAGTCTCATCAAGACTAGAAAAATGTACATAGTCCCCCCGTTGTGCTTTGATGATTACTATTGGATGGTGGCTAGCGCAAGTTCCCAGAGGAATGTGACGGACGGCAACTTCCATGTTTCGACGACTGACTCGTCAGGGCGATTTCCTGGGCTTCGTCCCATCCTTATTTCCAACGATCTAATGCGAGATCACAAGCTGGAACTCCTTGAGCCCCGCTTGTTTCGCCGATGGGTTAGCTCCCACATAGTGAGGTACGACATATCTCCTTTTCAGGTAGATGAATGGGAAAAGAGAGGGATAAAGTTCTTTCCTGCGGATGTTTTTAGCCGGGAAATTCAAGGCAACAACATGACCTACGGAGAGGTCGATGGCACCGCCTGGCATTTCCCTGTACAAGAATGGGAAGCTAAATCCGACCGGCTTTGTATAGCAGTCGCGCGGTGAATTGTAGGTTTAAAACGCAATAGTGGTGAACCGTAGAATGTCTTGAAAATCTTGTTAGGACTTCCCTTTTGAATTAGGTAGGCGTATACAGAACCAATCTGTTGTTTCCCAGTCTTCAACGGGAAAATGCCAAGCGGATCCACTTCCGGCATCTTTAGTTGGATTTCCTTGAATCTCTCGACTGAAGAAGTCTGCAGGGCTAAAGCCGATTTCAGGGTCGATGCAGGCGTCATTGACGAACCCCGTAAAGTTGATATTAACCATAACATTGCTGTACCATCGGTTGAACAGTTTCGGTTCGAGCAAATTGATCATATGATCCCTAATCTGATCATTGGTCACTACAACCGGCCGGCCACCAGGCCATCGATTCACCTCATCGTGGGAGACATGCAGATCCTTTCCACCACGAGACGTTGTTTGGTTTGACACGGATGCCAAAATCCAGAAAAGATCATCGAGGCTGCCCTGAGGCACGACACACAGCATGTCATTGTCGCGCAGGCTGAATACAATATCGTTAGTTTCCATTAGCTTTAAGTCCGTGATATTGCGCAAACAAACTTGGCTCGAAACTCACTTGTTCAAAATTGTTTGGTCCTGTTCGGTCAGAACTTGGGGCTTATGACTTGTGCCGAGCGTCAGCTGAAAAGAGGGCTGAGTGTACCTCGCGGGCAAAACCACAAGTGGATGCTCCCCAATCTGTTCTAGCGCTGTCACAACAAATTGGATCTGGTGGAAATTAAATTGTCCCTGGAACGCGCAAAAAAGAGATCAAACTGCCGCTTTGAGTGTTGACGATGGTTGAATTAAGGGCCATGCGCGAAGCTCAAAAGATGAACGTACCTGGTCGAAGTTCTGCATGTAATAAGCAACATTCGCGCCGTCTGGATGTCATGGTCATATTCACAAGAAGAGAGTTAGTCAATGGAGGGCGACGCCGTGTTTGCGATCGACCGGGGCGAACCTACCTAGAATAACTGTAAATGGTTTTCCTGTCCGAGAACTGGAGGGTACACAGCAAATGGTGTGAGCTGAGTACGCACGGAAATCAAGCAAAAACAATCACGAATTTGCTTACTCTAGCCATTCCCAGAAGGATTGCATAAACGCCTCTCCTCGTTTCTTCACCAGAACCAGGAGCGACTGCTTCATTTGTTCCTTTTGCTCTGGCAACAACCCAATCAGCCTTAGTCTTGCACCTGATCTTGAACAAGTGCCAGTCGCAGAATCAACTCTTACACGATTAAGAATAACATCGCCATCAGCTGCAGGCTCGTTCACAGCTTTGAGTGGCGCAAGGAGGCTACCAACAGCCTCGTCGTGAGTGGGCATATGCCCCAGAAAGCCGCTGGTGAAAGCTTTCTGTAAACGTTTCGCGGATGTGGATGTTATCGATACAACATAGTTCGCCATCTCACTCGCTAGTTGTTCAAAAAGAGCTGGTCCAGACGTAGGCGAGTAGCCAAACTTTTCTGCGCCGTCTACAGCTTTAGCGCCGGGGCTACATAAGCACGCACGCGAAAGTGTTCAGAACGATGATGAAAGTACAACGAACCAACAACCAACAACGACTTGCGTGAGGAGACTTACCAAAAGAAACCTTTCTCTGCAATCCCCGCGATCAATTGAACGAACAATTCCGGCTCGAGAGGAACCAAATGATGATTTGACTTCATTATCTGAAATAATGACATTGCTGAACCAATGTCGCCAAGTTCAAGGTGCAGTCTGAAAACAGGAGCATACGCCCTTGCCTGAACTTCTCCATTCTACACGGTGGGTGCAAGAGATATAGGTCAGGACCAAGTTCGTTTGAGTGAATTGGAAACGAGACTGTACATGCAACGGGTCCCATAAACGTACCATGTACTTCTCGATCACATCTTCCGCTCCTCGAGCGTCTCCTAAATTAACAAGGCGTCTCACTCGTATGGATATTGTTTGATCGGTAGGATCACAAAGTAGGTCGTGCACAAGGGCTACCTGCTCAGGAATAGGTACCAATTCTTCCTTCGGGCTCGCGCCAGCTTGCAAATTGTCGTTGCATGTCAGAAAATCGTGAACCCCGCCAGATAACGAACCAAAAGAACTCCGTGTGGTGCGATTTCTGGACAGAATCGATGCCGAAAAGGTAGTGGATCCTGCCAGAGCCAAGTCAATA
>JAHEME010000428.1 GCA_024643825.1 Chloroflexota bacterium
ATCCGCGTCAGAGCATGATCGCAGCGGCGTTTGGGGTCTCGATGCTCGTGATGGGGATAGCAGATTACGTATTCTGGCTCACCTCGTGCGTGCTGTTCATGGCGTTGGCGGCATGGCTAATAGCGCAAGGATCGAAGGAGGCTGTCCCACGTCCGACCATCCGTACACGGCTGGCGGTGGGTGGGATCATTGCAGCGGGGGTGGCGGTGACGCTGATCGCCGGGCTGGACCCGATCCTCTCGAATGTACTAACGATAGCGATGGCGGCGGCGTTCGTGGCAGTGATGGAGGTGAGGTAGGTATGCGCAATCTCGTACAATCGATGCATATCGGCTTGCACGGGTGAGCCTGGCGACATAGGAACGGAGGACTGTAGACAGGCTTCCCCTCATCGCATACACTTCAGGGTAAGGAAGTGGGTGCAGTGTGGAGGTTACGGGTATGGGGAAACAAACGACATCGCCCCTGGGTGGGAGCGATCCGGCGATCTATGAACAGATCTTAGTCCCGGCGGTCTACCAGATGTGGACGCGCTTTGTTGTGGATGAAGCCGAGCCAAACTCCGGGGACAAGGCGCTCGATCTCGCCTGCGGCACGGGCATCGTGACCCGTCTGCTGGCACAGAAGATCGGCATGATGGGCGAAGTCACCGGGATGGACAACAACTCCGATATGCTGACGCTGGCCCGCCGGGTGGAAGCTCGCAGCCCCGGCAGCGCACCGATTGACTACGATTACGGCAGCGCAACAGCGCTCCCTTATAAGGAAGAACGCTTCGATATTATCACCGTGCAGGATGGGCTGGCATACTTCGCCAACCGCGCGACGGCTATTCAGGAAATGTACCGGGTGATGCTCCCCGCTGGGCGGCTTTCAATAATGTCGTGGCGCGAGATCGAGGGCAGCCCCGCCTTTTACGCCACCGCAGAAGTTGCGCAGAAGTATCTGGGGCTGGACGCTGCCAACCTGATCCGCCAGCCGTTCACCGCCTGCGACGCAGACGAACTCCGTGCCCTGATGATGCGGGCACGCTTCCGCCGCATTGAGATCGATCCGGTGGAAGGCACGGCGGTGTTCGCCTCGGTAGATGATTTCGTGAAGAGCCAGGTGTTAGGCACAGGGCTGGTGCAGTATCTTGCGGCGCGGGGAACGGGCGTGGGGTCGTTCTATGCCGACTTGCAGGCAGCCCTCGAACCCTGGACGAAGCTCGATGGGTTTATCTTCCCGATGCAGGCATATCTGGTCAAGGCGCTGAAGTAAGTACGTCACGAAGCCGATCTCATCTCGCCGCGAAGCATACGTTTCGCGGCGAGTTTTTGATTCGGGGAAAGTCAGTGTATGGACAAATATCAAATTCGGGTTGGGCCTTGACAGGTAAGCCATTGCTAACGTATAATCAGGCTGTTCTAGAACAAAAGTTCAGAGGTGATGATCGTGAAGACCGTTCAACGGGCGGATGTTGATACCTTTACCGCTATCGCACATCCAGTCAGGAGGCAGCTACTCGACCTGTTGGCGAATAACGAGCAGTCGGTGAGCGAACTGGCCTCGCAGTTCGAGGTCACGCGACCTGCGATCTCGCAGCATCTCAAAGTGCTGTTGGATGCCGGGCTGGTCTCGGAGCAGCGGCACGGGCGGGAGCGTATCTACAGTCTGAAACCTGCTCCCCTGAGGGAGTTGGATGCGTGGCTGGAAGCGTACCGCCATCTGTGGGAAGAATGGCTGGATCGATTGGATGAGTATTTACAGGAACTACAGACAAAGGAGACAGAGCATGATGAAGACTAGCAGCAGCGAAACGACCCTAACCCTGCCATCCGAGCGCGAGCTTATGATCACGCACGTGTTCGATGCCCCGCGTGAAATGGTATGGAAAGCCATGACCGATCCCGCCGCGATCCCGCTGTGGTGGGGGCCGCGACAGTATGAAACGACGGTCGATAAGATGGACGTACGACCGGGCGGCGGCTACCGATTTGTTCAACATGACGCAGAGGGCACAGAACATGCCTTTCGCGGCGAGTATCGGGAGGTGACGGCCCCCGAACGTCTGGTGCAGACCTTCGAGTATGAAGCGATGGCGGGTCATATCTCGGTAGAAACCGCTACTCTGGAAGAGATTGGGGGCAAGACGACGATCACCATCGTATCCCGGTTTGATTCGGTGGAAGACCGCGATGGGATGATCAACTCTGGTATGGAAGGCGGGATGCGCGAGACATACGAACGCCTCGACCTGCACCTCGCGAATCGAGTCGCTGCTGCATCTGGCGATCTGGTCGTCACGCGGCTGTTCGATGCCCCGCGCGAACTGATGTGGAAGGCGTGGTCAGAGCCGGAGCACTTCATGCGCTGGTACGGGCCGAAATCCTTCACCTCTCCAGAGTGCGACATCGATTTCCGTGAGGGTGGCAAGCACCGCTTCTGCATGGAGATGCCCGATGGGACACGCCTGTACACGGCTGGTATCTATCAGACGATAGACCCGATGAATCAGATTGTCTACACGGATGCCTTTTCTGACGAACATGGCACACCCATCCCGGCATCGAGCATGGGCTTCAGTGAGGGCTTCCCCACTGAGTCAACCGTTACAGTGACCTTTGAGGAGATTGCTGGCAAAACACTGATGACCCTTCGTCAAAGCCGCCTGGCCTCCGGCGAGGTATTGGATAACGCAGCGATGGGTTGGAATCAGTCCTTCGACAAGCTGGCGGAGAGTCTGCGAGACTAAAAGAGTTAGATCGCCGTCATGCGGCCTCACCAACAGGAGATGAGATGAGGTGAGGCCGCGTTCTGGTTTGCTACAGCTTCGTTCAGCGTGGCGTGTTCTCAATGAGGAACGGCAGCGAAGACTGCGAGAACCCACCCTCAATCTCCGTGTAGACGTACTCATAGGTCCCGGTAGTCCCGTCATAGACCTGTGCATATGTCTCCGGGATGACGATCACGAACGTGGGGCAGGTGAAGCACACATCTTCGCCATAACCAAACGATCCGAAAGTGAACGAGCGCCCATTGGGGTTGGTTGCCCAGTGATGTGCGACCTTCACCTGATGGGTGAAGATCCCCTCGTAGTTCTCGGTTTCGATGAGGTCGATCAGTTCCTCGTAGGAAATCTGGTAGAGCAGCACCCGATATGCCGTGTGCTCCGGGTCGGCGAACTCGTTCGGATCAGCTTCCCACGTCACGGTGAGTTCCTGGTTCCAGTCGAATACCGGGAACATATCGACGAGCTCCTCGTCCTCGTGAATCCCATTTTGGTTGACATCGATGTACAGCGGTTCGGTGAACTTGATCGGCTCGGTGGCGAACTGTACGGTCTGATTGCAGAAGCAGTCGGCGGGGAGTTCATCGCAGCCAGCCAGCACGACCATCACGCCGATGAGAAATCCGGCCAGCCATTTAACACGCATCATGCCCTCCAGGAGTCATGCGGGGATCATGGGTTCATTATACGGAAGGTTACGCAGAGAGCAATTCAACCTTCACGAGCACGCTGCCCCCCTGCCAGAATCTCCTGCGACTTCTCGATGTACTCCAACGATTGATGCCGAAAGTATGTGTTGTAGAGTTCGGCGTAGTGACCGCCCTCTGCCAGCAGATCGGCGTGCGTGCCGCGCTCGATGATCTCGCCCTTGCGGAGGACGATGATCTGATCCGCGTGCTTGATCGTGCTCAGGCGATGGGCGATCACCACCGAGGTGCGAGCCTTCAACACGAGGTCGAGTCCCTCCTGGATCAGCGTCTCGGTGAGTGGATCGATGCT
>JAHEME010000429.1 GCA_024643825.1 Chloroflexota bacterium
CTCCGTACTGTGGCAAGGTCGAACTAAATCATGACCAACCCTGTGCCCTGGTTGGCATTGGCAATGACGGGCAGTATCGGGGGGAAGACGATCACGCGGCTGCTGGATCGTTTTGGCAGCCTTGAAGCGGCGCTCAACGCATCACAGGAAGAACTGATAGCGATCAGGGGAATCGGTGAACGTACTGCGGCCGCCATTACCCAGATTGACATGGCTGCTGTGAATGCCGCATTGGCAATCTACAAAGATCAGGCTATTCAAATCATCACGTGGGATGATACTGCCCGGTATCCCAGCAACCTGATTCGCTGCGATGATGCTCCCCCTGTCCTTTTCTTGAATGGAGAAACCACCAAAGAGGACAACCGAGCAGTAGCGATCATTGGCACACGAACACCTCGCCCGGAAAGCCGCGCTCTAGCTCGTGAGTTCGGTTTTGAGTTGGCCTCTCGTGGCTGGAGGGTTGTCAGTGGCCTAGCGCTGGGAATCGACACGGCAGCGCATCATGGATCCCTGGATGCGGACGGGCGCACGCTTGCCGTGCTCGGTTCGGGCCTCCTCCGTGTATACCCCTCTGAGAATAGGGGACTAGCAGATCGAATCGCAGTACAGGGCGCAGTGATCTCGGAGATACGGCCAGAGGCACAGGTTAGCTCCCAGACTCTAATTGCGCGGAACCGGATTACAAGCGGGTTGAGCCGGGCTGTTATTGTGGTTCAATCAGGAGAAGATAGCGGCAGCATGAGCACCGCGCGCCGAGCCGTGCAGCAAGGGCGAACTGTGTTTGCTATTGTCGGGGGGGATGCAGGATGTGAGCAGCTTATTGCGACAGGTGCTCAGGCCATTGAACCAGAGTCCATCGACTGGGATCAGTTTTCGGAGGGGTTGGATCGGTTGTCCATTGATCCGCCTGCTCGTTCTCAAGAGAGCCAGCTTTCATTGTTCTAGCGACACTTATTGTGCGGGCGATGATGGAAGTGTGAGCAGCCACAACGATTGATCGTCCGCGAAAAAAACGATGTGCGTTCCGTCTGGTGATGGACTCCAATCGCCGCTGGAAACCTTGAAGGGAGTGACAGCCGGATCTGTTAGGGGGTACGCTTCCCCGGATTCGACACTGAATTCCCATAGACGATGGCTCTGTGCCCCTGGCTCGAAGGGGATGAGCAGTAGATGTGTCGCATCACGCCAGTGCGCCGCGCCAGAGACCTCCAGCTTGTACCGTTCGCCGCCGTCTGCGCGGATGACCCATAAGCCATCTTCCGCTGAATCGTCAGTATTCAGACTTATCGTATAGGAAACCCATCCTCCGCCGGGAGCAATCTGCACGGAACGGATTCGTTGATTAGTAATCAGATCTGTGCGTGTACCATCGGTGACTTGCAAGCTAAATAGAGCAACATCCTGAGAACGTCCCCGGTCGCGCCCGACGAGCAGCAAGTAATCGTCATCCAGCCACCCACCAATGCCGCCGCCATAAATGGTTATAAGTTCTGTAGGATCGCTGCCATCAATATCAGAGATGCTGATGACGGCAGGGCGTTCGTCAAAGTTGCCGCTTTGCGGGATCGCCGCCCATGCCAATCGCTGGCTGTTGGGTGAGAAAAATACGCGCAGGCCTCCGTTTGGAATTACCCATTGGGTACTGCTGTCTATTGGCTCAATAATTGTCTCGCCGCTTTCGCTCAAGTAGGCACGGTATCTTCCGTCCGGGCTGGGTAATCCAGCACGTTCACTGACTACTTGAGTCTCTCCACCAGCTAGAGAAACCCCATAAATGCCCGCTGGCGCTGTTGGCTGGGGGCGGTCGATGAACAGAACCATTGATCCGTCGGCAGACCAGAAAGGCTGTACACAGCATCCGGGTTGGGTCAACTGCACCAGTTCAGGGACATCCGCCTGCTCTTCCTCAGTGGTAATAGAATCCCCCTGGGAGGCAGCGACAGGTTGTTCCGCCTGAGGAATATCCGTCGGGATCGGCGGGGGCGTAGGGGTTGACAGGATCGGCTCCGGGGTTGCATGGAGAGCACAGCCTGTTATTAACAAAGCGAAGAGAGGAATCGACAGAGAACGCTGCATTAGTAATTCCAATCCGGGGGCCACGGGTTTGGATAGTCGTTGAGCATCTCCTGCCCAAAGTGAATATCTGGTTGGTCATAGGGAGTCACCCAGCGTCGTGGATTTTCCAGGTCTCGCTCAAAAACGGCCCCCCCCAGTAGCGCCAGAGAGTCCCAATCTGCATCGATGAGCGAAACGGGATTGTATGCTATCCGGTACCCGATGTTGCGAATCTCAAGATGCAGGTGGGGTCGTGAGGTGCAGGTGAGATCGGGATCTCCAGTATATCCGATAATCTGCCCACGGTGGATCGATTGCCCCAGGTAAAGCTGCGGAGCCTGTAATAAATGTCCATAGAAGGAGGCGTATCCTATCTCCGGGTGATCGATCATAAGGTTGTGTGGGCCTGCTCCGTGTTCCCGCGCATCAATCTTGGCAACGACCCCATCGCCAATCGCAGCCACCTCCGTGCCGCATTTGGCAGCGAAATCCACACCGAAGTGCATCCCCTGCCCGGCTTCGTACCACAGATAGCGCCATGTATAGGAACTGGTTGTATTTCCGTAGAACTGGATCACATACCAGGTGCTGTATCCTGCGGGGATGTCAAAGGGCAACCCAAAGGGGGTTTCGGCTGGTTGCTTGGCTGCCGAATGTGCTAGATCACGATGATCTATTGCCAAGGAAAACCCGATGAGAATCAACAGTAGGAAGGTAAGAGCGATTCGGCGCATGGGAGGATTCAGGTTTGCGGCGACCACGCGCCCGCTGCTCGGAGTAAATCGGCAAATGCATCCGTCGGCGTTCCATTGTCAACCAGAGGAACATGGCGATGAAATGACTCGGTTGTACGCAGAATTTCCCGCACGGTCTCCGCTTGCAAGCGTCTCTTGAACAGGACATGTTGTGTTTCGTGGCACATCGCCGCCGCTTCTTTTGCATCCAGCCAGGGACGCACATCAAGGATCAGGTGGGCGGGATCGCTCACATTCCACAGGCGATCTTCTATCGTGGCTATGTGTGCGGCAAATGTATAGAACAACGGCTGGGATGAAGATCGTTGTACCGCATCGGCTACTGCGCAATGCAAGAGTTGATGGGCCGGGTGTCCATATTCACCATCGGTTCCATGCGTGATCACTGCTTCGGCATCTGTTTCACGTAGTGCATCTCGAATCTGATTCACCAGAGTTGAGTAATCCGCCTCAAAGGGAAATAGTGTATCATCCGGGCCAACAACGGGGTCTTGATAACCCATAAAGTTCAAGGTGGCTACGCCGAGATGTTCCGCTGCACAACGAAGTTCGTGCTCACGCACCTCTCCTAATGATTCGCGGCTGCACAGGGGAGGAGCGCCTACTTCCCCGCCTTCTCCGCGCGTAGCGGTCAGCAGATGTACGGGAATCCCCTGCTCTGAGAGCAGGGCAATTGTGCCCCCTGAAAGCATGGTTTCATCGTCCGGGTGTGCAACGATAACGAGAATTGATCTCATTGGATGATTCCAGCAGGAAGGACTCGGCCTGTGGCGATCCCTATCATGAGCGAACGTTCTTCCCCGGCGGTGACACCGCTCGGCTGGAGAGGCCCACAGGAGTTCGTGTTGGCGGTTTCATACGTTCCGGGGGGCCAACGCGAAACAGCAAGCTATCCGGGCGGCCAGTCTTCCACAGGGAGATCAGCAGATTTGCTTCTTCTTCAATAG
>JAHEME010000430.1 GCA_024643825.1 Chloroflexota bacterium
TGATCGGGCTGGCAATCGGGGCCTTCCTGTACGGGTTTGCGCCTGCCAGTATGTTCTGGGTGATGATCGCCGGGGCCGCCGTGATGGGGATCACCCTGCCGATCACCAACGGGCCGATCCTGGCGATTGTGCAGGCGAAGGTTGCACCGGACATGCAAGGGCGCGTGATGACGCTGCTTCACAGCATTGCGCCTGCCGCTTCCCTGATCAGTCTGGCTGCTGCCGGGCCGCTGGCGGATCAGGTGGGCGTGCAGACGTGGTTCCTCGTGACCGGTTTGGTGATCATACTGTTGGTGATCGGCGCGGTGCTGATCGAGCCGATCCGCCAGATCGAGGATCGCCCCGATGTCAGTGCGAAGAACGACTCGGCAGGTCTGGTGGTGGAAGAAGCCACCGCCGCGAGGTAGCGAACAATACCCTTGCCATGATCCCTCACTTCACAGGGTTCACGCATCGTCACTGATGGAGATGCTCCCTCACCCCCGGCCCCTCTCCGTACCGGAGCGGGGGGCAAATCAAGCTCAACCTGGTTTTAGATTCTCGAAACTGTCGGAGTCTGACCTTTGCAAAGGGGAGGGAAATCGAGCGAAGCAAGATGGGAGGGGTAACGTGGGGTCAAAAGGAAAACCATGAATTCAACCACACCCGCAGGGCCGCGCAGAATGCGTACGTTTCTTACTATCTGGAGCGGACAGCTTGTCTCGCTGATCGGCTCCGGGCTGACCTCGTTCGCGCTCGGCGTGTGGATCTACGAGCAGACCGGGTCGGTGACGCAGTTCGCGCTCAACATGGTGGCCTTCTTCGTACCGGGGATTCTCATTGCGCCGTTCGCGGGGGTGATCGCCGACCGCTACGACCGCCGCCTGGTAATGATCCTCAGCGACTCGCTGGCGGCGTTCAGCACGGTCAGCATGTTCGCGCTGTTCGTCACGGGCAACCTTCAGGTGTGGCAGATTTATGTAGCGACCGCGCTGAATGCCATCGCGAATACCCTTCAGTGGCCCGCCTACGGTGCGGCTGTCACGATGCTGGTTCCCAAAGAACACCTGGGGCGCGCCTCCGGGCTGACGCAAGCGGCGCAGGCGATCAGCGAACTGGTATCCCCGGCAGCGGCGGGTGTGTTGTACGTCAGCATTGGGATGCAGGCCATCTTCCTGATCGACTTCGCTACCTTCCTCGTATCCATCGCCACCCTGATGGCGGTACGCATCCCTCACCCGGAGCGCACCACCACCGACGAGGAAGATAAGGCTTCGTTCTTCTCGCAGATTTCCTTCGGATGGAAGTACCTCAAGGCACGGCGCGGGCTGCTGTATCTGCTGCTGGTCTTCGCTGCCGCCAACTTCTCGGCCAGCCTGGTGTTCCCGCTGTTCGGGCCGATGATCCTCGATCAGGCATCGCCGGATGTCTACGGCTTCATGGGCGGAGTGATGGGCGCGGGTATGGTGATTGGCACGCTGGTCATGAGCGCGTGGGGCGGCCCGAAGCGCCGCATTTTAGGCGTGGCCTTCGGTGACATCTTCGCGGGGTTGTGCTTAATGCTAATGGGCCTGCGTCCATCGCTGGCGCTGATCACGGCGGGTGGCTTCTTCGCCATGTTTGCGATGCCGATCACCAACGGTTCCAGCCAGGCATTATGGCAGAGCAAGGTCGCCGCCGACGTACAGGGGCGCGTCTTTGCCGTGCGCCGGATGATCGCGTTCTCGATCATCCCGATAGCCAACCTGCTTGCTGGCCCGCTGGCAGACAACATCTTCACCCCGGCGATGATGCCTGGAGGCGCACTGGCGAATACGTGGGTCGGGCAGGTGATCGGCGTAGGACCGGGGCGCGGCGCGGGCCTGCTGATCATACTCGGCAGTCTGGCGTATTCGGCTTTCTCGACCATACACCTGATTCATCCGCGCATCCGCCGCGTGGAGATCGAACTGCCGGATGCGCAACCGGAAGCGAAGACGGATAGTAAGGAAGAGACTGTCGAAGGGGGCGTACCACAGAGGGCTGTAGAAGCATCGGGGTAACGTTCAGGCTCATCGCGTATCACTGATTTTCTCAAGGAGCGTACTGGTATGACCGCAACAACCGCATCGACCCCGTTCTTTCAATCGAAGGGTGGGCGCACATTTCTCCTGATCTGGTTCGGGCAGATGATCTCGTCGATTGGCTCCAACCTGACGGGCTTCGGGCTGGGGGTATGGATCTACCAGCAGACGGGTTCGGCGACGCTGTTCGCCATGAATATGTTTGCGTTCACCCTGCCGCAGATCGTGCTCTCGCCGTTCGCCGGGGCGCTGGTGGATCGGCTAGACCGCCGCGTCGCCATGATCGTCAGCGACAGCGGCGCGGCCCTGAGCACACTTTCCGTTGCCATCCTGTATTTCGCGGGGGTGCTTCAGCCCTGGCACATTCTGGTTGCAACCTTCTTTAACTCGATGTTCAACGCTGTTCAATGGCCTGCATGGTCAGCGGCGCAAACGCTGATCGTACCCAAGGAGCATCTGGGGCGCGCGGGCGGCATGGTGCAGATCGGCGATGCGCTGGGACAGCTCTTCGCGCCAGCTATCGCCGGGGTGCTGTTCGTGACCATTCACCTGAACGGCATCATCCTGATCGACTTCGCGACCTTCCTGTTTGCGCTCACGACGTTATCTTTCGCTGCCGTCCCGAAACCGAAGAAATCCCAGGCCACCGACGAGAGCGAAGAATCGTTCTGGAAGCAGACCACGTTCGGCTGGCGCTACATCGTGGCGCGGCCCTCCCTGCTGGGGCTGCTGATCTACTTTGCCACGATCAACTTATTTATGGGCTTTGTTGGCCCGCTGTTTGGCCCCCTCTTTCTGGCTACCACCACCCCGGCAGTCTACGGCCTTGTTGGTTCGATCATCGGGGTGGGCATGCTGGCCGGGACGCTGGTGATGAGCGCATGGGGCGGCACGAAGCGCAAGATCGTCGGTTTGCTCGGATCGGGGCTGGTGGGCGGGCTGTTCCTGGCGGTGGCGGGGGTGCGCTTCTCGGTTCCGCTGATCGCCGTCGCCGGGTTCCTATCCATGTTCACCATGCCGATCATGAATGCCTCCAGCCAGGCGATCTGGCAGAGCAAAGTTGAGCCGGATGTGCAGGGCCGCGTCTTTTCCGCCCGCCGCATGATCGCGTGGAGCACTAACCTCCCCGCCCTGCTTCTGGTCGGCCCGATGATCGACTTTGTGCTGCACCCGTTGATGGCGTCCGATGGTCTGCTGGCAGGCACGCCGCTGGGCAACCTGCTCACCGTAGGGCCGGGCCGTGATGTGGGGCTGGCATTTATGATCATGGGGCTGCTGATGGCGATCTCGTCGGCGGTGTTCTTCCTGGTCCCGGTGGTGCGCGATGTCGAAACGCTGATCCCCGATGCGGTGGGCGATCTTCCCGCCGCCGATCTGGAAGCGGCCCCCGATCCGCCCGTTGCGGCAGGCGAAGCTGTGTCGCCTGCCTGATTTCCCTTTGTGGGTTCCACGCCTCCCCCTCAGCCAGGGAGGTGCGGCCTTAGCCGCCCGGACGCTCATCCGGGCAGCGGCTACATGGGTGAATGCCGATGTTAGCCACCCTCCTCAACACGAGCGCCCTCCGAAGAGTCAGGCGGAGGGCGCTCGCACTTTCTAACGAAGGAGCGGCGAAGTTTCAGCATGCTCCGACAAATGATACACTACATTCATAGAACAAACGCCGTACAGGTGATGCTCCGAAGGAACTTGGCGAAGTATGACAACATCC
>JAHEME010000431.1:0-3292 GCA_024643825.1 Chloroflexota bacterium
GAAAAGAAGCGCGCCGAGATTCTGCAAATGGCGGCCCTGGAACCGAAGATTGCGGTGCTGGATGAGACCGACTCTGGCCTCGATATTGACGCGCTGCGAGTTGTCTCGGAGGGGGTCAACAAGCTGTATGGCCCCGATCTGGGGGTGCTGGTGATCACGCACTATCAGCGCATCCTGAACTACATCTCGCCCCAGTTTGTGCATGTGATGATCAACGGGCGCATCGTCGAAAGCGGCGGGGCGGAACTGGCCTTGCAGCTTGAGGCGCAGGGATACGACTGGGTGCGCGACAAGATCGAAGAAAGCTAACACAGCCGCAGGGAACGGGTTCCCTCTATCAGTGATTTGGAACGGATGACTTCCTTATGAGCGATGACGCCAAGCAACTTGAAGGCATCAAAGATAGCTACGCAGAAAAGTACGGGTTCCATGCTGGTGAGGAGAACTACGTCTTTAAGGCCCGTAAGGGTCTGAACCGCGAGATTGTCACCGAGATTTCGTGGATGAAGGGTGAGCCAGAATGGATGCTCGAACTTCGGCTGAAATCGCTGGAGCACTTCGAGCAGCGGCCCATGCCTACCTGGGGCGCTGACCTGAGCACGATTGACTTCGATGACATCTATTACTTCGTGCGTGCTACCGACAAAGGCAGCCGGAACTGGGAAGACGTACCCCCGGAGATCAAAGAGACCTTCGACAAGCTGGGCATCCCGGAAGCGGAACGTAAGTTTCTGGCCGGGGCAGGCGCACAGTACGAATCAGAGATGGTGTATCACAAAGTTCGTGAGGACCTTGAGAAGCTCGGCGTGATCTTTCTGAGCATGGATGATGGGCTGAAACAGTATCCCGAACTGGTCAAGGAATACTTCAACACGATCATCCCCTACAATGATAATAAATTCGCGGCCCTGAACACGGCGGTGTGGTCGGGTGGATCATTCATCTATGTGCCCAAGGGCGTGAAGGTGGATATGCCGCTTCAGGCATACTTCCGCATCAACACCCAGAATATGGGGCAGTTCGAGCGCACATTGATCATCGTTGATGAGGGCGCGTTCGTTCACTACGTCGAAGGATGCACCGCACCTACCTACTCCAGCGAGAGCCTGCACAGCGCGGTCGTCGAGATCATTGTGAAGGAAGGCGGTCGCTGCCGTTACTCTACGATTCAGAACTGGTCGAGCAACGTATACAACCTCGTGACCAAGCGCGCGATGGCCTACCGCGATGCCACGATGGAATGGGTCGATGGCAACCTCGGTTCGAAGATCACGATGAAATACCCGGCAGTGTACCTGATGGAGCCGGGCGCGCACGGGGAAGTTCTGAGCATCGCTTTTGCTGGCAAGGGTCAGATTCAGGATGCGGGTGGCAAGGTAGTACACGTTGCGCCAAACACCACCAGCAAGATCACCAGCAAATCGATCAGCAAGGATGGCGGTCAGGCGAGCTATCGTGGGTTGCTCAAGGTTCACGAGGGAGCGCACAATGCCAAGAGCAACGTGGTCTGCGACGCGCTGCTACTGGACGACAAGAGTCGTTCGGATACCTACCCGTACATCGAGATCGATGAACAGGATGTGACCATCGGGCATGAAGCCTCGGTGAGTAAGGTGGGCGAAGATCAACTCTTCTATCTGATGAGCCGGGGACTCAGCCAGGAGCAGGCCAACGCAATGGTCGTTAATGGGTTCATCGAGCCACTGGTCAAAGAACTACCGATGGAATATGCCCTGGAACTCAACCGACTGATCCAGCTTCAGATGGAAGGGTCTATCGGCTAGTCTGCATTCGCAGCGTACCGGAGCACACCGCTGCGTTCGCCTGTGTCAATCCGATGGGGCAGCCCCGAACAGGCGTTGCCCCATTGTTATGAAGTGCACCGCAACCTGAAATCGATTTACGTACTTACGGAGAATGATCTTGGCGAGACAAGATGCGCTGAAAGAACCTGTCATCCCCCTGCAACAGGAGGACATAGAAGTCCTCTCGGAGCGAATGGGCGAACCTGATTGGCTGCTCGAAAAACGGATCGCCGCGTGGGGGCGGGCGGAGGCAATGCCGATGCCGGCGACCAGCGATGAACCCTGGCGGCGTACCGATCTGCGTGGCCTGAAGTGGGATCAGGTGATGCACCTCGCAGATAGTGGGGAAGCAACACTCACTGATATCCCCGCCCATCTATATGCGCCATTGATCGGCGATAAGCAGGGCGGGCTGCTAGTGTTCAATCGTGGGAAGCTCGTTCACCGAGAAGGCTCGGAGGAGCTAACCGAAAAGGGTGTGATCTTCACTGATCTGGCGACTGCTGCGCGTGAGCACCCTGAGCTATTACAGAAATGGCTGATGCAGTTCGCGGTCACTGGCGAGGAAGACAAGATCGCGGCGCTCAACGAGGCTTTCTGGACGCATGGCGTGTTTGTGTATGTTCCACGCAACGTGATGGTCGAGCTTCCGCTGCACAGTGTCGAATACGCACCCAACAGCGAGATGACAGCAACGCACATTCTGGTGGTTCTCGAAGAAGGGGCCAGCGCGACCTACCTGCATGAATCAGCCTCGCCTACCCTCTCGGAACAGACGCTGCACCTCGGAGCAACCGAGCTTATCGTTGGAGAGAATGCCAATCTGCGCTACGTGGCGTTGCAAAACTGGGGCGAGAATACGTATAACTTCGGACATCAACGCGGACGTGTGGGGAAATCGGCTCAACTAGATTGGGTCGCTGGCGAGATGGGCACACGTCTGAGCAAGGTCTTCCAAACCCTTGACCTGGATGGGAATGACTCGTTTGGGCGACTTTCCGGGCTGTATTTCACACATGGCAAACAGCATCTTGATCTGGATACACAGCAAAATCATCATGCGCTGCGCACCACGAGCGACCTCTTATTCAAGGGGGCATTGCGAGGGCACAGCCGTACGGTATGGCAGGGCATGATCCTGGTTGATCCGGGAGCGCAGCAAACCGATGGATTCCAGGCAAACCGGAATCTCCTGTTAGATCGGGACTCGCGGGCGGACAGCATCCCCGGTCTGGAGATCAAGGCGGACGACGTGCGCTGCACGCATGCAGCTACTGTGGGGATGATCGACGAAACGGAATTATTCTACTTGCTGTCTCGTGGAATCCCGCGAAGCGAAGCGGTGAAGATGGTCGTGCAGGGCTTCTTTGACCCCGTTATGCAGCGCATCCCGTTTGAAGAAGTGCGCGACAGGCTGACCGCCTCTATCGAGTCCAAGCTGACTGAATAGCAGCGAACCGGGAATTGGCACAGCCGTATGATCATCG
>JAHEME010000431.1:3302-3749 GCA_024643825.1 Chloroflexota bacterium
TCTTGGATCATTACGAGAACCCTCATCACAAAGGAATTCTCGATTATCCCACGTTAGACGCTACGGGTGTCAACCCTGGTTGCGGAGATGTTGTGCGGATTACTGCACAGCTTGACTCGGAGCGACGCATCACGGCGATAGCCTTCGATGGGGAAGGCTGCACGATCAGCAAGGCGGCAGCCTCTTTGTTCACAGAGATGGCGCTTGGAAAGCGGCTGGATGATGTACTCGCCATCACGCCCGAAGCGATGGCCGATCTGCTGGGTGAGGAATTGGTCACGCAGCGCATTCACTGCGTCACGCTGGCCCTGAACACACTCCGCGATGCCGCCAACACTCATAACCTCGATGCTTAGTACAAGCCCCTCTGGTGAGAATGTTTCGCATCGACTTCGGTGGTTGTGGATCGTGCTGCTCTTCGTGCTGGCGGCTCTGTTCATGGAGCGT
>JAHEME010000432.1 GCA_024643825.1 Chloroflexota bacterium
CTTTCAACCGCCAGAATTCCGATCAGCGCCGTTGCTGTCATCAAGGGAACGAGCACGGCGGAACGGGTGCGATCATCGATGCTGGAAACGAAACGTTCATCCAATTGCGTATCGACCACGATCATTGGCTCAGCGTTGCTGGCCGCAACACCGATCAGGCCATCGCCCCAGGCTACGGGGCCACGAGCAGCCGTATCCCGACCATAGCCAACCGCCGCATGCGGCTCCAACTGATCGCCCTCGTCAGAGGCCAGATAGATAATGGCTGATTCAGCCCCGGCGATCTCGCCCGTCAGAATTTCCGCTACGTTGGAGAGGGCGGAGTCGAGATCGCTGGTGGCGACGGCGGCTCGCGTTACGTTGAACAGGAAGCCCAGCTCGCCCGCGCGCTGCTGCGCCTCATCCAGCAGTTCGGCGTTACGGAGCTTAATGGAGAGGTAGGCCGCCATCGTGGTTAACTGGCGAACGTGTGCGTCTGTATACGCGTGTTCGTAGTCCTGATCCTGGATGCTGATCACCCCGATGGCCTCTTCTGCCAGAAGCAGGGGAACCGCCAGCATACTCCGGGTCATGGAGCCGATGACATTGGCTCCCAGCTTGGCGGCTTCTTCTTCCAGGTTCTCGTTGATCAGCAGCGTCTCGCGGCTGGTGATCACATGGCTGGTGATGCCAGCCCCCAGCGGCTGCGGCGGAATTCCTGTCTGAAGCTCCCCCCCCTCTAAGAAGAGAGGCAGGTGGATCATATTCGTGTTCTTATCCAACAGCGCCAGGAATCCGTTTCGTGCGCCGAACGTGCGTTGAAGCTGCGCGCCGACGACGGAATAGACGTCTTCACGAGTATCTGCTCGTGAAATCGACTGGGAGACCAGGTTGATGGTGGTTAGCTCGGCGACACGCTCTTGAATTTCCTGGAAAAGCTGGGCGTTTTCCATCGTAACGGCCAACTCACCTGCCAGCGATTGCAGAATGGCCTGCGCTTCGGGGTCGAAGGCGTTGACGATGGTACTCTGCACGTCCAGCGCGCCGATCACACGGTCGCCCGTCTTGAGGGGGATCGCCATTTCAGAGCGCGTATCGGGCAGTAGTTCGTTCGAGTGATGAATCGGGTCGGTCTCGATGTCTCTTACGATCACCGGATCGCCAGAGGAAGTTGCCTGTCCGATCACGGACTGGCTGCCCACCGCCAGTTTGTGCTCTCTGGCGAGCAACTGCTGCCCGACTTCTCCGGTGGAGGCGCGGAGAGATGCGACTTCCGCCTGTTCATCCACGACGAAGATTTGTACATGGTAATAGTCGAACGCTTCGCTAATCCGATCCACGACCAGCGGGAGCAGAATCTCCGGGTTCAGGATGGAGGACGCGGCACGTGAGACTTCATTGGTGGCCTGCAAACGACGGGCACGCACCTGGGTCTGATTCAGCAGACGAAGCCCTTCCAGCGCGGTTCCTGCCTGGTCAGCGATGGTGCGATAGTACCGGGCCAGCGATTCACTGAACGCATTCGGGATATCAAGGCTGTGTATGAGCAGCCATCCGACTGTACGACGACCAGCCGCCAGTGGGAAGGTCGCCGCAGAGCGAACGCCCATCTGCTGGAAGTTCTCGCGCGCGGCGGCGCTGAGATCAGGATCAGTGGCAACGTCCTGGATGATACGTCCATCCGTAGAGGTTCCCTCAATCCCAAGCAGCGGGGGTTGCCCGGTGCGCAGCCGCTTCGGGAAGTCCTTCATCCCGTCGGTTTCAGAAAGCGTCCATAAGCCTGAGATCTCTACCCACCGATCTCCCGGCGGGACTTCTGCGTCATCCAGCAGCACCACCGCGACGCGGCTGGCATTCTCGATCCCGGCGAGTTCGGCCAGTTCCTGCGCCAGATGTGGGATCGTATCCGGGGCAGAAATCCGCTGCGACGCCTGATACAAACGATTGGCCTCTTGCAGCGAAATCTGGGTCTGTTCAAAGAGACGCGCGTTTTCCAGCGCAAGGGCAACACGGTCAAGTACCTGCCCGACTAACTGACGCTCATCGTCAGAGAAGTTCTCGCCTTCGGCCATCTCCGCTTCTAACTCACCGATCACCTCGCCTCGCAGAGAGATCGGGATGGTCACTTCCTGGTGGCTGCCGCCGCCCGCTACCGGGTTGCGTTTTGCGGTATGTCCGTTTCCTTTTTCCCCAATCGGTTCTATGTCGCTGAGGTCGTAGCGGAAGCCGACATCCTCACCTGGGCCTTGCCGCTGGGTAAGGAACGTATCCCAGCTATCCCGCGTGAGCATCTGGGTAAGCTGCACGGAGGCAGAGATCAGGCCTTCCTTCTCCTCGAACAACTGCGCGTTACGCAGCGCAACTGCGAGCTGGTCGGCGATGGTCTGAAGGGCGGCAATCGTCTCTTCGTCAAATGCGTCTGGCTGCATCGATTGCACATCCAGCGCGCCAATGATCTGATCGCCGACTCGGATGGGAACGGAAAGTTCCGCCCGCGTAGCCGGGAGGAGCGGGTTCGGCATCCAGTAGTCGGCGTGATGGGTGTCACTGGCGAGGACTGGCTCGCCAAACTGCGTGACCTGCCCGATCACCGAACGAGACCCTACCGGGAGCTTGTGCCCGCGATCCAGGAGCGCCTGCCCTGCTTCCCCGGTGGAGGCTCGCAGGACCGCATACTGGCGGAGGTCATCGAGCAGGAAAACCTGCGCGTGGTAGTGATTCAGTTGATCCCGAATACGGGTAGTGGCCACATCCAGAAGACGTTCCAGATCGGTCTCTGCCGCAATCGCACGTCCGATCTGTGCGGTGATCTGTAGCTGCTGGGTGCGGGCGCGAATCGTCTCTTCCTGCGAAGCAACCAGTTCCCGTAATTGTTGGGTCATCTGATTCAGCGAAGAAGCCACCTGCTGAAACTCAAGCAGCGGGGTTTCCGGGGCGGTGATATCCAGTTCCCCCCGTGAGAGTCGGGCTGCCGTTGCGGTGAGTTCATTGAGTGGCCGGGTAACGCGGCGTGCCAGAAACACGCCAGCCGTCAACGCCACTATCGCAATCAGAGTGCCGATGCCAATGGAGGCGATAATTCGCTGGTTTACCGACGCCAGTGCCTGGGATTCGTCTTCTTTCAAAACCAGAGACATATTCAGACTGTTCACCCAGCGATACACACCCAGCACCGTGTTTCCACGGTAGTCATTCCAGACACCGCGTCCATTCTCCTTGTTGAGCGCAGTCGGGATGATCTGGTCAGTGGCAAGGTCAGAAGGAACAGCGAAACGAGGCAGGGTCACGTAAACCTGCCCCTCGCGGACGAGGAAGTAATCTCCTGTAGCGCCAAATACTTCCAGCGGCAGGGATTGCGCGAGCACCGCCTGCAAGGGGGCAAGGCTTGCACGGGCCATGACGACCCCAACCAACGCCCCAGTATCCGGGTTTGTAACCACTCCAGAGAAGTAAAGAGCTTCCTGCCTGGAGATGGGATCGAACTTAGGGCCGATCAGCGCCACCTTGCCAGGCGAGGTAAGCGCCTGTTTGAACCATGTCTCTCCACTGAAGTCCTCTTCGAGATGCTGGAGATCACTGCTGGCCCTGCTAATGCCATTCTCATCGACCAGGAGGACGTACTCGAAATCCGTGTTGCTGAGTAAGTCAAGCGCGTATTGGTCAAACGAGGAGGTCGCGATTCCCTGGGCGGGTTCATTCGCCGTTTGCGGATCGACGAGGTTCGTCATCAGTTGCTGAACGGTTGAATCTTGAAGACCG
>JAHEME010000433.1 GCA_024643825.1 Chloroflexota bacterium
GGGAATACCCTCGCATCTGGCACATCAATACCTGCAATCATTCGCACCTGAAAATCGCAGATTTCGGAAGTAAGACGACCTGCAACAAACTCGCGTAATGATATGTTCTCTGAAACGACATGATTGTGAAGATAGTGAGAATGTGTGTGTTGTATGTAATGGTAGAGGGATAAAACTCTCTCCACAGGATTCCTGAGAAGGGTGATGTAACGGGCCGGACGAGGAAGATATTGGTGAACGCCATATGAAAAATGTCCTTCCAACAGATCGGCATTCTCTAACTGAATCCGAGGTAGTGCCTGAAGTTCTTGGATTTGCGTTATGCTATATATGGAAATACGGCGTTCACCATATAACCCTTTTAAGATAGAACTAAAAGTCGTGCCTGCGGCTTTCGGAATATGGACAAAAATCAGCGTATGATTATCCCTGTCATAAGTATCCTGATGCATCTGCTGCTCCTAGGACCTGTTAACAGCCTCGAATCGTAGTGATGTCTTCACAGTCGTCTTATATTCCAATGGCCTAAATCTCGATCCAAGAATTCTCCTAGAGCTTTGTTATGTTCGCTGAATAGGTTGGCAAACATACTTCGAATAGTCGGGGTCATTTTGTGCCTCTCAGGAAGGTGATCTGCCGTGCCGCGAATCATATTGTGCCTGTGGATGAGGTTTGCAAGGCGAACAAGGTTTCTGCTACGACAGGCAACTTCGATCGCCTTAAGCAGATCTCTTTTGGGGAATTCATAGCTATTGCGGCTGTTGATTTTTCGGTTGGCTGCGTAGGGAATGAAGGAAATATCAATTTCTAGAAACTCGTAGACTTGTCGTAGATAACCTATAGGGTCGCTTTGTAAGTCATCGTATATTAGAATGAGAATCGATTCACGAGGAAAGTATTCAAGATATCGTCTGATATGTTCCAGATAGAATCCCTCGCGACCGTAAGTTTCCGCGTGAAAAGTCAGGTAGCGCATGAATGAGAAGCTTGTGGGAATCAGATCCGGGTTCAGATCTAAGAACAATCGATACGCTGAGTAAGCCCGCTCAGACTGATCTCGCAGAGAACAGATCAGCTTTACATCTGGCATCGCTTCATAGATTCGCCTCGGAATTTCCTCGTCATATAGGTAGCTTGGTGATATCTCTCCCCATCTCTTAACCCCATCGGTGTGGCCTTCAAACAAAGACGAATACCAGGACAGGCCCTTCTCAAAGTGAGAAGTCGCGTTCACATGGACAATTCGACGCGTGGTAAAGAAATAGACCTCGTTGGGAACAACATAGACTTCAGGGTGCTCGGAAAGACAGGCGCGAAGCCAGGTAGTGCCGGCTCGCCCAGCGCCTATGCCGAGGAAGTTAGGCAATATCTGCGGCATCTATACCTCTCCTTGGCTGCGCAGATTGTAGTCGAAGACCAGAATGTCAAATCTTAGCATGGCGAGGCTCCACTTTGGTTGCCTGGTTACTGCCGGGCGTCGCTCCAATGCTATCTGTAAGATAATCATCTACAACGCTATCTGGCAAACCTTCTCCCTCCAGCGCTCCCGCCTTCAGGTAGAGGCACTTGGTGCACAGTGATCGAATAGATCCGGGATCGTGACTTACAAGCATGATGGTCCGGCCCTCGTCCTTCACAATTTGCTGTATTCTGGCCGCCGATTTTTGTCTGAACGCAGCATCACCAACGCCAAGCACTTCATCAATCATGAGAATGTCGGCAGAAAGGTGGATAGCGACGGAAAAGGCCAGCCGCACATACATCCCGCTCGAATAATGCTTAACCGGAGTATAAAGGAACTGCTCGATTTCGGAAAATGCGACGATTTCATCAAACTTCCTGTCGATTTCCTGCCTGCGCAGTCCAAGGATCGCACCATTGAGGTAAATGTTCTCACGCCCGGTCAGATCAGGGTTGAAACCTGTCCCTACTTCTAACAGGCTTCCAATCTGCCCCTTGATGCCAACCCACCCTGTCGTCGGGCGCGTAACTCGCGAGAGAATTTTGAGGAGCGTGCTTTTCCCCGATCCATTCTTCCCTATAATGCCAAGCACCTCCCCTTTCTCAACTTCAAAGGAGACATCCTTCAGCGCCCACAGAGTAGTAGGGCTCTCTCCATGGATCTTGTCGCGGCGACCGAGCTTTTGGAATCCTGCCGCGACCTGACCTCGAAGGGTGTTCTCTCGAACCGCACCAATTTCATAGCGCTTTGATAGACGATTGGCATGGATAACAACGTTGCTCACTACACCACATCCGCGAAGGTATCTTCAGAAAAATGAAAGAATATGATGCCACTCGCAAGAATCACCAGGGTCCATGCGATGCTCGAAACGAGCATCAACGGGGTAGGGCTTTGCGCGTCGAGGAGCGCCCAGCGAAATGCCTGGAACATTCCTACCAGCGGATTCAGGCTATAAAGCGGAAGCCATCTTTCGGACACGAGTTCGATGGGGTAGATGACAGGAGATGCATACATCCACACTTGCAGCATGATTGGCAGCAGCATCCCAACATCATGGTACTTGACATGCAGGGCAGCCATCAGAAGCCCAATTCCAAAGGATAAGAGGAACATCAATAGGATAAGAATCGGGACGACAATCACACGCCAAGAAAAAGGGACTTGGAACCATACCATGAGCCCAAACAAGAGGGGCAGGGAAATGGCAAGATCTACCAGAGAGGTAATCGACGAACTGAGCGGAATCAACAGTCGTGGGAAGTAGATCTTCTTCAGAAGCGGGGAGTTTGTAATTAGACTCGCCGCGGCAATGCTAATGATGGTAGACACAAAAGTCCATGGTAATAAGCCTGTGTACACAAACACTGAATAGGGGATATCCCCTGTTGGAACCTTCACAAACAGCCCGAACACAACCACAAACACAAGCATCATCATCAGCGGTTTGATGACTGCCCAGCCTGCCCCTATCAGGGCCTGCTTATAACGCATTTTCAAATCACGCCAGACCAAAAAATAGAGCAGCTCGCGCGATTCCCAGATTTGCTTTACAGGAAAATCGAAGAGTCGACGATGAGAATGAATGACATAATCAAAGTCATCCATCGGTGGGCTCCCGTTCTTCCATTGATTCTCTTCGGTTGTGCCAGGTAGAACGTTAGGATCTTCTTCGGCTTCCAGCAACACTAATCACCTCCAGCGTTATCCGAAGGCGACCGTGTAATGGGAGGGGTGTCGGGCAGAAACTGATCCCGCAGCCGCTCAAATTCCTCCTGAGCTTTCGCATAATCATCTTGATTGCCGATATCGAGCCAGTACCCATCGAATTGGTAGCTCATTACTCGTTCCCCGTTATCCAGAAGGCGGCCCACAAGGGTCGGGAAATCGAGGCGCTCGTCCGGCTCGATGTAGTTGAGAACTTCAGGTGAATAGATATTAATACCGATACTTACCGGAAAGACTTGTTCCGGCTTTTCCACATACCCAGTTACTCGGTCGGACGTGTCCGTGTCTATCACGCCGAGATCGATTTTGATATGTCTTTGATGCACTCCAATCGTCAGAATGCCTCGATTCTCTTGATGATATTGCATCATTTCTGCGTAGTTGAGCGTTGTTAGAACATCTCCGTTCATTACAAGGAATGGAGATGTCCCCACATTGGGAACAAGCTTGACCGGGCCAGCGGTTCCAAGTTCACGCTCTTCTCGAACGTAGGAGAGCTTCACGGAGGAAGATCCATCTTGTTTGCTAAGGAAGTATGCCT
>JAHEME010000434.1:0-870 GCA_024643825.1 Chloroflexota bacterium
CAGCTTCGGGAACCTCTTCATCACCGCTTTGAGCGCCGTTACCGGGAGTTTTGAGCAGGCCCTGGTAGAAAGCAGCCTCGTGCTGGCGATTCGAGGGCGTGTGCTGCCCTCCACGCTGGCAAATGTAACCCTTACCGCCGATCTGCGAGAGACAAGCACACAGAGTATGCGCCGCGTAGCAGGGGAGTCGGCTATCCCTGAACGGGAAGGGGCAATTGAGCGCATCTTCTTGCAGCCAGACGATGCCCCCGCGTATCCAGAGGCGATCCAGGCGATTCTCTCCGCAGACTTAATCGTGATTGGGCCGGGAAGTCTGTTCACCAGTATTCTGCCCAATCTGCTGGTGCGGGGAATCGCCGAGGCGCTCCGATCTAGCACGGCACTGAAAATCTATGTATGCAACGTCGCCACCCAGCGCGGAGAAACAGAAGGATTCAGTGTCCAGCAGCACGTAAAGTCAATAGAGCGCCATGCCGGGTCAGGGCTGTTCGATGTCGTGCTCGCCAACGATAAGATGCCCTCTCTGCCGCCTGATTCTTCGTTTACCTATGTGGAGGTAGAATCAGCCAATGGTACAGGAAAGCATCTGATCAGAAGCGCCGCGCTGATCGATGATAAACGCCCCTGGCGGCATAATTCAGTACAGTTAGGAAAAGCAATCATGGATTTACTGGCCGACCAAGGGAAAGCATCGAAGTAAGCAGCACGATCACTATAGTTATGTGTAATTTGAATTCTCATCGATCTCACAAGGAGTGAATGAAGATGGCAGTACGTGTAGGAATCAACGGTTTTGGAAGGATTGGACGCCAGGTTCTCAAGGCCATGAAGGAACGCTATCCGAGCGATCTGGATATCGTAGCCTTCAAC
>JAHEME010000434.1:880-3721 GCA_024643825.1 Chloroflexota bacterium
CCCATCTGTTCCGTTACGACTCGAACTACGGGGCGTTCAATGGAACGGTCGAAGTGACCTCCGACGGCCTCATCGTGGATGGTGACCCGTTAAAGGCGCTCTCGGTCAAAGACCCGGCAGAGCTTCCCTGGAAGGACCTGGGCGTAGACATCGTAATTGAGAGCACCGGTTTTTTCACCGGACGCGAGGGAGCCAGCAAACACCTCGAAGCTGGCGCGAAGAAGGTGATTATCAGCGCCCCCGCAAAAAGCCCGGATATTACGCTCGTGCTCGGCGTCAACGAAGGCGTGTACAACCCGGCGGAGCATCACATTATTTCTAATGCAAGCTGCACCACCAACTGCCTTGCCCCGGCTGCCAAAGTGGTACAGGATACCTTCGGTATCGTGAAGGCGCTCATGACGACGATTCACTCGTATACCAACGATCAGAAGATTCTCGATCAGCCCCACAAAGATATGCGTCGCGCCCGCGCTGCGGCCTTGAACATCATCCCAACCACAACGGGTGCGGCCCGTGCGGTGTCGCTGGTGATTCCTGAACTGGCGGGGAAGTTTGATGGGTATGCCTTGCGTGTGCCTACTCCGACCGTCTCTATCGTGGATTTCGTAGCTGACCTTGAGCGCGAAGCAACGACCGAAGAACTGATCGAAGCCTTCCGCACCGCCGCCAACGGCCCGATGAAGGGCATCCTGGGTCTCTCTGAAGAACCATTGGTCAGCATGGACTTCAAAGGTGATTCCCGTTCCAGTATCGTTGATGCCCAGTTCACCATGGTGATGGGTGGCACGATGGCGAAGGTGGTCACCTGGTACGATAATGAGTGGGGCTATTCCGTCCGCACAGCCGATCTGACAAAGATGGTAGGAGATAAGCTCTAGCACCTCATTTCTGTTATCGTCTCTCGGCCTGTCCAAGGACAGGCCGAGAGAACCTCGCCACAGGTTGATGTACTCCCTCACCCCCGTATCTTGCTGAGGAACGATCATGAAAAAAACAATCCTTGACGTAGACTTGAAGGGCAAACGTGTTCTCATGCGTGTGGATTTCAACGTGCCGATTAACAATGGCATAGTGACTGATACAACACGGATCACGGCGGCGATCCCGACGATTAAGTCGATTCTCGATCAGGGAGCCAGCGCCGTGATTTTGATGTCGCATCTGGGGCGGCCCAAAGGCAGCCCCGATCCGAAATACTCGTTGAAGCCGGTGGCTCCTGTACTGGCATCGCTGATGGGGCTGGATGTCCATTTCGTTGAAGACTGCATCGGCCCCGTCGCAGAAGAGGCAGTCCGTGCGCTCCCTGATGGCGGCGTGTTGATGCTGGAGAACACACGCTTTCACCCGGAAGAAGAGAAGAATGATCCCGGCATGGGCCAGAAATTAGCGGCCCTGGGTGACATCTATGTGAATGATGCCTTTGGCTCAGCGCATCGTGCCCATGCCAGCACCGAGGGCGTCGCCCACTACCTCCCCGCTGTTGCGGGCCTGCTGATGGATAAGGAAATCACGTTTCTCGGCAGCGTCCTCGAAAGCCCGAAGCATCCCTTTGTCGCCATCCTGGGTGGGGCCAAAATATCCGACAAGATCGGCGTGATTGAGAATCTGTTGAACAAAGCCGATCACATCCTGATCGGTGGCGGGATGGCAAACACCTTCTTCGCCGCACAGGGAATCGCTATGGGCGATTCGCTCGTCGAGGGGGACGCGCTGGACACGGCAAAGACTCTACTTGGCAAAGCCGCCGGGAAGTTAGTGCTTCCCCAGGATGCGGTGATCGCCGATGCCTTCGATGTCAATGCCAGCACACAGACAATCTCCACCAGTGCGGGAGTCCCCGTCGGCTGGCGCATCCTCGATATTGGCCCGGAGACGGTCAAACAGTTTGCGGTAGTCCTGGGCAGTGCGAAGACCATTCTCTGGAATGGCCCGATGGGTGTCTTTGAGATGAAACCCTTTGCACAGGGGACGTTCGCCGTAGCTCAGGCCGTCGCCGATCAGACCAAGCAGGGCGCAGTCTCGATCATTGGCGGCGGAGATTCGGCAGCAGCAATCCATGAAGCCGGGTTGGAGAAGGCCGTAACGCATGTGAGCACCGGAGGCGGAGCCAGCCTGGAAATGCTGGAAGGGCTTCCGCTGCCGGGCCTTGCTGCCCTCAACGAGGAATAGCATTGTTCAATGCCATCACCACGCTAAGAGTGCGGAGAACTCCACAGTGCGCCAACTTTCCGGTATAATACGGAAAATTATTGCTAGACATTGTCCGATCATTGAGGAGCTTCCTTCATGGCGATTACTGCCGCACTGACCTTTCTTACCAGTTTGTTTGTCCTCGCCCTGCTGGGTGGTGTGGCTCTGATTGTGCTCAATACAGCGCGCAAGCAGTCCCCGCGTTTGGGGATCACGGCAGCTGTGATCGGCCTGATTGGTGCGTTGATCACTATCCCACTGAATTCCGGGTTGGTGCTCATCCAGCCGAACGAGATTGGGGTCGTCTTTCGCCAGACCGCCAGCGGTGACGCTGCCCTCCGGGAGCCGATTCAGCCTGGCCTGAAGTGGGTCGTCCCCTTTATCGACCAGGTGATTATCTACAACGTCGGTCAGCAGAACGTCGATATGGTCGGTAATGCCGAAGCGGTGCAGTCAGTACAGGCTCGCCCTGCCGTCCGTGCGATCTCCAAAGATGGGCAGCAGATCACCATTGACGTGACCCTCATCTTTCGCGTGGATGCGGTGAAGGTGAACGAGGTGCATCGAAATTGGCGCAGCACCTATATCGATAGCTTCATCGTGCCGCAGGCACGTTCCGAAGTTCGGAACGCTGTTTCCCAGTATGGC
>JAHEME010000435.1 GCA_024643825.1 Chloroflexota bacterium
AATTCCGTGTACCGTTTGAACCCATCCCAGGCGAGATTGGCGATCAGTCCTCGCGTCCACTGGCTGAGGGAAACTCGCAGCGTCCAACCGATGAAACCGTAGACAAAGATGGCGATGGCGATGATCGAAGGCAGCACCAGCAGCACTGCCAGGATTCGGTCAAAGGAGATGCGAGGTCTGCGTCCGCCAGTGGTCATCGCACGGGTCTCAGGGAGTACCATTGCGGGTGCATCGTTGGAGGTCGTCATATGCTTTCCCCCTATTCTGGCACAAGAAATTCACGATCAACTGGATTTTGGAGCGTAATACTGTTCAACCAGCGATTGTAGAGCAGGGTGAACACTGGCACAAATCAAGTGTGAAAGTGCTAGAAACAAACCCACCCCTCTGTAGAGGGGTGGGCAGGGTCAAACAGGTGGAACTGACTAGTTGCTGCCGGGGCCGTAGCTCGCGGCGGCGGTGGTCAGGGCTTCCTGGAAGGCGGCGACATCGCGGTCGGCCAGGAACAGGCCCAGCGCGGTATCGATCTCGGTCTTCCAGGTATCGTTCGCCACAACACCGTGGGTCAGGCTGCCTTCCACGCGGTCGGTCGCCCAGTCCGCCAGAGCGGTCTGAAGATATGCGTTGAACAGGCTTGAGTCGCAGTCGGTGCGGGCGCAGATCGAACCCTTCACCGGGTTGAAGGCTTCCTGCCCTGCCTTCGAGCCAGCGACCTTCAGATAGTCGAGCGCCTCATCCGGGTGCGGCGCGCCAACTGGCAGCACGAAGCTGTCAGATAGGAAGAGGAACACGCCATCAGTTCCTGGGGGCGGAGCCCAGCCGTAGCCTTCACCTGGCACCAGGCCGAGGTTGTCGCCAGCCGGATCGCCGGAGAAGTAGCCGTCTGCCCAGTCGCCCATGATGTTGAAGGCGGCGTCGCCAGTCGCAACAAGCTGCGCGGCGGGCTGCCAATCCATGTTTGGGGCATCCGAGTTGGTGTGCTCAAGCGCCTTGGCATAGGTTTCGAGGGCAGCGGTAACTTCGGGGCTGTCCCAGGCGGTGTCGCCCGTCCACAGACCGTGGTAGCCATCTGCGCCAAGCTCGCCCAGCAGGACGACTTCCATCAAGTGCATGGCCGTCCACTGCGTGCCCATCGAGAGGCAAATCTTGCCAGCGGCTTCGATGACATCGCAAGCGGCGAACATCTCATCCCAGGTGGTCGGGACTTCGACGTTCAGTTCGGTGAGCAGAGCAGGGTTGTACCACATCACATTGGCGCGGTGAATGTTCACCGGGACGCTGTAGATGTTGCCGTCTGCCGAGATCAGAGGGATCAGGGTCTCTGGCATCACATCCAGCCAGCCCTCTTCCGCATACAGATCGTTAAGAGGCTCGACCTGACCAGCGGCCACGTACGTGCCAATGATCTCCTGGCCGGCGTGTGCTTGCCATGAGTCGGGCGGGTCGCCAGCCTGAAGGCGGGTCGCCAGGACTGCGCGGGCGTTCGTGCCAGCGCCGCCAGCTACTGCTGCATTGACGAAGGTGACGTCAGGATATTCAGCATCGAAAACCTTGATCATCGCTTCGAGACCAGCGGCTTCACCGCCACCGGTCCACCAGCTAAAGACTTCAACTTCCTTCGCCGCTGCTTCGGCAGTGGCTTCAGTCGTGGCTTCGGCAGTAGCAGCAGGCTGCTCAGCTGTAGCTTCTGAAGTGCCTTCGCTCATCTCTTCTGCGGGACTTCCCTCTGTGGGTGGTGCTGCAGGGGTGCAGGCAGCCAGCGCCAGCAGGGTGATCAGCAGCAGGGCTGTGATCAGAAACGTCTTTTTCATGTCTCTTACTCCTCCATGAGTTTGTACAAGACTGTACGTGGTACGTTAAGCGGATCGGCGCGCGTTCGCCCCGTCGACTCAACTGAAATCGTTTTCATAGTAACACAGGTTGCAGGCTTCGTCAATGCTTGATTTGGCGTGCAGATCGTTCTTCTCCCGATCCGATAAACTGGGTTGAGATTCTGCAAATAGGGGAAGAATCTGGCTGGAAACCGTCAGTCTGTTGACGTGGGACGATCAGCTATGTTAGTATGAAATCGATTTCACAAATGGGCTGCTTAGGCAGGGTATTAGATTGACAATGCCGAAACAGGTTACTATCCAGGATGTCGCACGCGAAGCAGGTACATCCGTCAGTACGGTCTCTCGTGTGCTGACAGGCAGCGCGCGCGTTAGCAAGGCGAAACGAGTGGCGGTGGAAGAAGCGATTGCCCGGCTCGGCTTCCGCCCCAGCCATGTGGCGCGCAGCCTGCGTACACATGCTACGTTCAGTGTCGGTCTGCTGGTAAACGATATTACGAACCCATTTTTTTCGGCGCTTGCCAGGGGCGCAGAAGAAGAAGCCATCCGGCGCGGGTACAGCATGATGTTGTGCAACACGGACAATGACCCGGATCGCGAGTTGCAATACCTTCGCATGGTGCGGGACAAACGGGTCGATGGCATTATCTTTGGCCCTACGGGGGCAAACGGTGCGCAGATCGCGCAGATTGTCGGCAGCATCCCGCTGGTGATGATCGACCGGAGGATCGATGAGGTTCCGGCGGCTGCGGTGGTTGCCGATAACGAGGGTGGGGCGTATCGGGCAGCGTGCGCTCTGATCCAACGAGGGTATCACCGTCTGGGGATCGTTGCCTGGCTGCCGCCTATGGAGACTCTGGCCCATCGCGTGACGGGTATCCACCGCGCTCTGTCAGGGCATGATATCCCTATCGAGTCGGCTCCGATCATCCGGGTGTCGCGCATTGAACCCAAAGAGGTGCGGCGCGTCGTCCGTGAGTGGTTGACCGAACGGTTAGAAGCCGGAGACGCGCCCAGCGCGTTGTTTGCGCTCAATAACCAGCTTGGCCTGGGAACCTTGCGTGCGCTGCGTGATCTGGGTCTGAAGATTCCCGACGAGATGGGGCTGATGGTGTTTGATGATCTGGAATTCTTTGAAGTCACGCTGCCACCGATCTCGGCGGTGGCGATGCCCGCGCGTCAGATGGGCCAGCGTGCGATGCGCCATCTGCTGGATCGGCTCGAAAAGCCGGGAGAGCATCTGCACGAAGTCACCGTACTACCTACTGAGGTGAGGATTCGACAGTCGATCTAAGCAACTCTAGGGCGCTGCGATCACACCCGGTGCAGGGAGAATGGCGAACTCCCCGCCATCCGTGAGCAGGACACGCATCCCGTTGATCGGATCGTACCAGCCGATCCGCAGGCGGTACGTTCCCGGCGGCGCATCAAGATGCACGGGTTCGGCGATCACCTCGTCGGGTGCCCAGCCCGTCGTAGGCCGTGCTCCCTCCTGCGGCACGGAGTCATGCTGGGCTACGATATTCCCCGCATCGTCAATCAAATGAACGAACAGCTTGAGATTCGTGTTGATCTCCGCTTGCGGCTGCCAGTACAGCGTCAGATTCAATGCGCCAGGTCGCGAGTCTCTCGGCTCGTAGCCCAGCAGCCGAATTCCATTCTGCCAGTCCACTGCATCACGCTGAAGCCCGGAGGGAAGCTCGTAGGTGCGGGGCGGTGTGCCGACGGTCATGCCATCGGGCAGGGGGGCATAGTCCCCGATAGCGTTTCCTTCTGCATCGACAAGCTGCACGGCAATCGAATAGCGGCCTGCTTCCAATCGACCGGGCACGGTCAGTACCTTGACGGTCTTCCATACGTCGCCCGCCCGCCACAGATCAGTGGGG
>JAHEME010000436.1 GCA_024643825.1 Chloroflexota bacterium
GTGCCCGCCTCGTCACCGCTGAACTGGAAACGGTCAGCCAGTGCCTGTGACTGCGCGAAACGCTCTGTCATGTAGTTACGTACAGCTTCCACTTTGGCGACGGTCACCGCATCCAGCTCATTAAAGTCCGACTCGCGCAGCGCATTCGCCGTGCTGGTCACCAGCAGGATGCTGACCGCCACCACAGGAATAACACCCAGTAGAATCAACGCGGCGCCAATCTTGGTCGCGAAGTTCCACTCGTTAATACGAAATAGTTTTTGCATGAGTAGTATCCTTCCATCAGGGCAGACACACGAAGTGTCTTCTTAAGAAAACTGCTGCATTTCAGAGCCGAGCAGCAATCGCTCACCATCTAACAACCGAACCAACTCGTCTCCACGATGCAGCACGCCGCTGAGAAAGGCGACCATCTCAGAAGCCATCCGTGAGGGCGGGGATTGAATCTGCTCGGCAGGAAACGTAACCATAATTCCAATTTCATCGACCATCATCCCGATCATCTGATCTCCGGCGGTTGCTACGATCATGCCGCTGTTTGCTGTGGTACGTGCCGGAAGCCCCAAAAAGCGGGATAGATCCACCACGGAGATCACTTCCCCGTGATGGCTGGTCACACCCAGTACCCATGCGGGCAGACCAGGAACATGGGTCAGGATAGGGTCGCGCACAATCTCTGCAACGTAGGAGATATCAAGAGCGCAGGAGGTTTCCGACGCCTTAAATACGAGGATTTGTCGTGTCTCAATGATGGGTTGCGCAGCCAGTGAAGCGGGATCATTGGACCCCTGTCCGATCCCTTCCAACCTGGCTTCGATCTCCGCAAATAAGGCCCCCAGATCAAGCAGTGATTGTTCCGCTTGAGGAACTGCTTCCGGGGCTTCTTTACGATTAGTTTTTTTGGTCTTCTTTTGTGGACTCATACGGGGGCATCCTTCCCAACGAAGCGTTCGATCGCCTGGATCAAATCTTCTTTGAGAAATGGCTTTGTGATGTAGCCATCGGCTCCCTGCTCAAGCCCCCAAAAACGATCACTGTCTCTGGACTTGCTGGTGAGCATGACGACAGGAATCTCTGCCGTTTCGGTGGCTGCTTTGAGACGGCGGCATACCTGATACCCATTGATTCGGGGCAGAATGACGTCCAAAACGACCAGATCAGGCTTCTGCTCCGCAGCAAGCCGAAGGGCGGCATCCCCATCGGTCGCTTTGATGACCGTATGCCCGGATTCCGTGAGCATGCGTTCGGCGACGTGGAGGATGGTTGGGCTGTCTTCGACAAGTAAAATATTTGACATCTTGGTACCCTGTACTTCCTATCTCAACAAAGCGAAGCCCCCGGACGGCTGTTGGGTGGTGTGCATCGGGAAGTCTACACACCGGCGATGGGTTGATTCTTTGCAGATGCCACCCAACAAGCCGTGCCGGGAAACGCGACCTACTTCTTCTGGAAGTAGTCGAGGCCTTCTTCCCGCCAGATCGTCAGAGTCTGCTGATCTTTCGGGTCGATGGGGCGGCCCAGGGCGTCAACTGGATAGTTGTACTTTTCCTGGAGCTTTTCCCAATTCTTCTTAACATTTGGATCGACTGGCATTGTTTCTGTCTCCTTTGCCGCTGGTTAGCGGCTGCTTCAGTGGTGCTGCTATCTCTGTAGGAACCGGTCGAGACCTTCGGTCTGCCAGACCTTGAGAGTCTGCTGATCCTTGGGATCAATGGGGCGACCCATCGCATCCACCGGATAGTCATACTGCGCTTGCAGTTTTTCCCAGTTTTCTTTTACCTTCGCATCTATTGCCATTTTCAACCCTTCGTGTGTTAAAGTGAATCTGTGTCAATCGCCGGTGACAACAGTCCCGAACTAATGGAGACTGGGACAGGGGCTTTATCCTCCTCTACAAAGGAAGCCGAGCGGAGTTCTCCAAAATCAGAGAGCATCGCGCTCACCTGTGCCAGTAGTTCTTGCGAAACAGGCCCTACCAGGGAGATGACGGGAAGCCCTGCCCCTGCGACAGAGGCGGCTGCCCGTTGGATCGCTTCTGGTGATTGTGCCCGCAGATCATCAATAACCTGCTGGCTGGATACTGCTTCGCCAAAATACAGTTCCTGCAACGCCAGGCGGCTCATACGCACATAGGCCGAGTCGCCAGAGACGAGATGTTGACTGATGAGAGATTGAACAACCTGGTGATGGCGATCTGGATCGAGTGGTTCCATACTCATGCCCATCACTTCCATTAAGGCCCCGGCCAGCACAGGGACGAGCGTTTGCGGCCTCGTTCCTCCTTCGACAACCAGAGCGCCCGCGTTGCCATACGCCTGATACTGAGCTTCTACGTGATACACCAGGCCGCGCTCCTCGCGCAGGCGGCGGTACAACCGTGAGGTTGTTCCCCCGCCCAGCATGTTGCTGAACACGTGCCATCCATACCGATCCAAACTCGTATAATTCGGAGCAGGCCACGCCATCGTAAAATACACCTGGGAGATGTTGCTCTGGCGAGCTACTATTGTTCCCCAGTTTGCCTCTGGTGAGACAGGTTGGTGCAATTCGCTCTCTGCCTCTGGCATTTGCCAGAAGCTATCCCCAACCTGCTCGACAAAATCGGCGTGCTGCACATTCCCAGCGGCCACAACGACAAGCTGATCGGCGACGTAACGCCGCCGCATGAAATCCAGGAGGCTTTCCCGTGTGGCCTCATCCAAAGTGCGCTCTAGCCCGGCAGTGGGAAATCCCAGCGAATGGTTCGGCCACAACGTCATCTTTAGCAGGTCATTTGCCAGCCGAATGGGATCTTCATTCCCGGCGATCTCATTCATGATCACGCTGCGTTGTGTATCCAACGCGTCGGCGGGGATCACGCTGTTGCAGAGCATGTCGCCCAGCACTTCCAGCGCGAAGGGAAGGTACTCGTCCAGCATTGTCGCATGGTAGACGGTGTAGTCGCGGGTAGTAAAAGCCCCCATTGCCCCGCCACCAATTGCCATCATTTCTGCGATAGCGGCTGCGTCACGATCCCCTGTTCCCTGGAAGATCATGTGCTCAAGCAGATGGGCATAACCACGCTCGTCGGCTCGCTCGTCCTTGGAGCCAGCGTTGACCAGCACCCCGATGCTCACGGAGCGAATTCCTTCCATCCGTTCGCTCAGAACTCGGACGCCATTATGCAGGGTTGTTTTTTCGACGTGCTCTGTCAACAGATTATTCCTGTACCCGGATCTGGTACTACGCCTGCACGACCCGTAATAAATGCAGATCAATAGCGGAAATCAATTCTTCATTACGAACAGGTTTCACCAGAAAATCGCTTGCCCCCGCCGCCAGTGCTCGCCCGACCAGTTCTCGATCAGAAGCACCGGAGATCATCACAATGGGCAGTGAGTGATAGTGGTCGTCCCGCCGCAATGCCTGGCATACCTGAACTCCATCCATAATGGGCATAAAGACATCCAGCAGCACAAGATCCAGCGAGTGTTTTCTGGCAGCACTCAATGCGGAAAGGCCATCGGCGGCTGTCACTGTCAGATAACCGCATCCACTCAACAGAGCTTCAAACTTGGTGCGAACCGTTGCGCTGTCGTCTACGATCAGGATGCGTCCCTTCATCGTTAACCCCGGCTTCCGGCGGGAATAGGCGCAGGTACACAGTCGTGAACAGCCTTTAACAATTCGGTTTCATCAACCGGTTTGTTGAAATATCCAATAGCTCCGTAGCGCT
>JAHEME010000437.1 GCA_024643825.1 Chloroflexota bacterium
CTAGCGGCGTAGTATCCGATGTGCCGGCCATATCCAGCCCAAATTCAGTCAGAGCAATTCGGATGTCCGTCCACCCATTGGGTTCAATGTGCCGCCGCCAAACTTTACGATACCGTCCAAACAGCCAGCCTTCCAGTCTCTCTTCAGGAAACGGCACACGCCTCCCGCTGCGCAATTCCGCGGACTGATTGGGGCCGTACCATAGATCCATCCACAAACCACCGTACTCGTGCAACCCCAGTACATTCTTAAATTGATGTGCTGCTGCAAGAGCGGGGTAGAAGCCTGCCCAATCATCTGCACGCGTCGTGTCATCTACGGCGTTACTGATTGCGGGGGTTCCGGTTGCAAAATTACCAATACATGCTCGGAATCCCTCAGCAGCCATGAGTCGCTGCCTCTCTGCTTCAAAGTCTCCGAACTGGCTCATGCTGCCCCAGTTCGACATCTCATTGAAGCTCTCCCAATACGCGTAGGGAGCCTGCACAATAGATGGTCTCATCGCATCGAGCCATTTGCGCGCTGAACCAATTGGATCCTCCCGCCCACCGAAGCGAAGAAAATCATCCGTCACTTTCCAGTCTCGAGCGATGAAAACAGTCTTATCCCCCAATGCCTGATGCAGGTCGCGAATCATCCCCATAGAGCTAATTACTTTGATCACACGGGTGTTGGCCCGGATCATCTTCTCGACCTCACCCTGGTGGCCCTGAATATCAACATGGAAACCAAGTTTGCTTTTCACGCCCGCCTCCCACTGACTGTCTATTCATCTATCATTCGTTGTAGCACACTTCACCCGGATCGCAAGTCATGGATCAAGGAAAGGCGCAATTCAGTTCCCTGGTGATGGGAATTTGTCACACTTCTTCGGCGTTTTGTGACCGTTTCCGTTCACTTTGTGTGTGACAAAAATGGCTGTTGAGTGGACGCGATCCGGGAAATCGTCACAAGTTTTGTGACTCAAATGGTGAAATGGGGGTGATCGGACGCCAGGGTATGGCGCGTGAAAACATCGGACAACAAGTCGAATGCCTTTCCCGTTTTTTGAAATGTATGAATCACCCCCCCTGCCGCTGAAGATGGCAGGGGGTTATCAAACGGAATTGCTTATTCTTCAGCCCATTCGGGAATCGGGCGGCAGCAGAGCACTAGCTGTTTGGCTGCCATAACCTCATCAAGCCTTCCGATAGGCGTGACATGTGGCGCACTCTGTAACAGTTCTGGGGCATCTCGCGCTTCCTGACCAATCTGGATCATGGCATCTGTAAATGCATCCAACGTTTCTTTGCTCTCGGTCTCTGTTGGCTCGATCATCAGTGCCTCATGCACGATGAGTGGGAAATAGTTCGTTGGCGGGTGGAAGCCATAATCCATGAGCCGCTTGGCGATATCCAAGGCATGGACATTGGGAGCATCAGAAAAACGCCCCTCCGCCACAAATTCGTGCATGTTGATCCGGTCGAAGGGAATATGATAGGCATCGTGCAAGCGAACGCGTAGATAGTTTGCATTCAGAACGGCCATTTCACTAACCTTACGGAGACCCTCTCCCCCATAAGCAAGCATGTAGCTCAGGGCACGTACATGCATGCCAAACTGACCATGAAAGGCCTTCATGCGACCGATGCTCTTCTCAGGCATCATAAACCCGTAGACAGGAAGCTCATCATCGTCGTCAGCGTCTTCAACAATGCCAACGATAGGACCCGGCAGGAAAGGAGTGAGGCGCTCAGACACACCCACTGGCCCTGAACCCGGCCCACCTCCCCCATGCGGGGTGCTAAACGTTTTGTGAAGATTGTAGTGCATCACATCGAAGCCCATATCGCCGGGCCGGACAATGCCCATTAACGCATTGAAGTTAGCACCGTCCCCATAGACCAACCCGCCACACGCGTGAACGGCCTCAATGACCTCCAGCATATGTTCTTCAAAGAGACCAAGTGTGTTGGGATTGGTGATCATCAACCCAACTACGGTGTCATCGCATTGCTCTCGTAACACCGCAAGATCGACATTGCCTCGCTCATCTGATGGAATTTCAATGACAGTCAGCCCGCTCATCGAAGTGCTGGCCGGATTCGTGCCATGCGCAGAATCAGGAATCAGCATCTTAGTGCGTTTTGTGTCGCCTTTATTGAGATGGTACTTGCGCATCATCAAGATGCCAGCAAACTCGCCATGCGCTCCTGCGGCAGGCTGTAAAGATACTCCAGCAAAACCGCCAAGTTCGGCAAGCCACTCTTGGACATCAAACATGACCTCCAGAGCACCCTGTACCGTGTCGGTGTCCTGAAGGGGGTGAATGTGAGCAAATCCCGGCAGCCGAGCCATATCCTCATTGAGCTTCGGGTTGTACTTCATCGTACACGAGCCTAGAGGATAGAAATCTTTTTCGATGTTGTGATTGAGCTGCGACAGCCGCTGAAAGTGCCGCACTGCTGTAAGCTCATCAACCTCCGGCAAGTCGAGATCCTCACGAACCAGAGCAGCAGGGATTTCCGTCAACGGCACATCAGGATCAGGCATCCCAACACCTACACGGCCTGGAGAACCGAGATCATAGATTAATGGTTCTTTCATTCGGTCACCTCCGCCAGTGCTTCTACGAATGCATCAATTTCATCGCGCGTATTCATTTCCGTTACAGCAACAAGCATCTGATTCTCGCGATCTGTGCAATCCCGCGAAAGATCGTACCCTCCAATGATCCCATACTCTTCCAGTAGGACTGCATTGATCTCGTCTACCGGGAGAGGGCATTGCACCGTAAATTCCTTGAAGAAGGGTAAATCGCTTGCTATCGAAAACCCTTTCAGCCTGGCAATCTCAGCGGCAGCATAGTGGGATTTGTGCCAGCAGAGTTCAGCAACTTTTCTCATGCCATGCTTACCCATCGCACTCATATAGACTGTTGCGGCCAGAGCCATAAGCCCCTGGTTCGTGCAAATGTTGCTGGTGGCACGTTCTCGGCGAATATGCTGTTCGCGAGTGGCAAGAGTGAGAACGTAGCCCTCCTGCCCATTCGCATCTCGCGTCTCGCCCACTAATCGTCCGGCCATTTTCCGAACAAACTGCTCCCTGGTCGCAAAGAATCCCAGATACGGGCCGCCAAAGCTCATTGGAATGCCAAGGCTCTGCCCTTCCCCAACGACAATATCTGCTCCCATCCACCCCGGCGGTTTGAGGAGACCCAGCGCAATCGGATCTGTGACGACACAAACCAGCACTTTCAAGGCGTGGGCCGCCGAAATCAAGTTCGTGAAATCCTCGATTTCCCCAAAGAAGTTTGGATATTGAATCGTGACCATAGCCGTATCCTCATCAAGGAGGGATGTCAGCTCGGTCACATCGACAGAAGTACTCTCGTCACCTGCAATGGTAAGATCCATTCCCTGAGTGTACGTACGAACAACCTCACGGTACATTGGATTTACACCCGGACTCATCACCAGCTTCTTACGCCCATTGCGGGTGTTCAACGCCAGAATTGCAGCTTCCGCTAGAGAGGTCGCCCCATCATAGTGAGAGGCATTTGCGACTTCCATGCCAGTCAGCGCACATATCATGCTTTGATATTCAAACATCGCCTGGAGGGTCCCCTGGCTGACTTCAGGCTGATAAGGGGTATAGGCCGTCAAAAACTCACCGCGAAGGATCGTATGGTTGACAATGGGTGGGCTGTAGTGGTTATAGGAGCCTGCC
>JAHEME010000021.1:0-3562 GCA_024643825.1 Chloroflexota bacterium
ACGCTGGGCATGACCAACCTCGTCGGGCCGCTCTATTCAGCGGTCGGGCGGGTGTGGCAGGCAACCACTGAGGATCGCAAGAAAGATGTTGATCTGCTCGTCGAGCAGCTTTCTGCGCTGGCGAAGTATGCCGGAGATCACGGGGTTGTGCTGTGCCTTGAGCCGCTCAACCGCTTCGAGACAAGTTTCATCAATCTGGCGTCACAGGCCATCGAGGTGATCGACCGCGTGAATCACCCGGCATGCCAGATCATGCTCGATACATTCCATATGAATATTGAAGAACGCCACCTGGGCGATGCAATCCGCGCAACAGGGAAGCGGCTGGCTCATGTGCATAGCTGTGAGAATGATCGGGGCGCACCCGGATCGGGACATGTTCCGTGGGACGATGTCAGGAAGGCATTAGCCGATATTGGCTATGACGGGCCGGTTGTGATCGAGTCGTTCACGGATAAGGTCAAGAGCATCGCCCGTGCCGCCGCTATCTGGCGACCCTTTGCTGATAGCCAGGATGCGCTCGCAGAAGACGGATTGAAGTTTCTACGGGGACTATTAACGTAGCCACGCCGCAAAGGTGATTTCGACTCAATCAACCTTGAAAAGGAGCAACTGTCATGGCAAGACCAATTACACTGTTCACAGGCCAATGGGCCGATCTGACTCTCGAAGATTTAGCCAAAAAAGCCAGTACATGGGGATTTGATGGTCTTGAATTAGCCTGCTGGGGCGACCACTTCGAGGTCGATAAGGCGCTCTCAGATGACAAGTATGTTCAAGGTCGCTGGGATATCCTCAACAAGTACAATCTCAAGTGCTTCGCCATCAGCACTCACCTGGTTGGTCAGTGCGTGGCGGATGATCCAATTGATAACCGCCACAAGTCGATCCTCCCCTCTCGCATCTGGGGCGATGGCAGCCCGGACGGTGTGCGCGAGCGTGCCGCACAGGAAATGAAAGATACCGCCAGCGCCGCCAAGAAGTTTGGCGTGGATATCGTCAACGGGTTCACTGGCAGCAGTGTGTGGGCCAAGCTGTATTTCTTCCCACCCACCAGCCAGGCTGACATCGACGCAGGGTATGAGGATTTCTCAAGACGCTGGACGCCCATCCTGGATGCCTTCAAGAAAGAAGGCGTTTACTTCGGGCTAGAAGTTCACCCCACAGAGATCGCTTACGACATCATCACCACGCACCGTGCTCTTGCTGCGGTGAACAATCACCCCAGTTTCGGCTTTAACTTTGATCCCAGCCACTTCATTCACCAGATGCTCGATCCTGTTGAGTTCATCCACGAATTTGGGGATCGCATCTGGCACGCGCATGTCAAAGACTCACGCGTTCAACTCACAGGGCGCAATAGCATCCTTTCATCACACCTTGATTTTGGCGATGCCCGCCGGGGCTGGGACTTTGTCTCACCGGGGCGTGGCGATGTGAAATGGGATCAGATTGTGCGTGCGCTCAATCGAGTAGGGTACAAAGGTCCACTTTCCATTGAATGGGAAGACAGCGGGATGGATCGTGAGTTCGGTGCACCTGAGGCGCTGGCGATGATCCGCAAGCAAGATTTTACGCCGTCTCAGGCCGCCTTCGACGCTGCCTTTGCTTCAAAGAAGTAGCTTAGTTCGTTTGAGTGGAGCCAGTGCGCCCGGCCCCACTCTGGAACCTGGAGAACATCATGGGGAAAGACACAGGTTTTACTACGATGGCAGGGGCAAAGTCTGAAGGCGATGCCCCGGAGATTGGCGTCGGGATGCTGGGCTATGCCTTCATGGGCAAGGCCCATTCGAATGCGTTTAAGAAGTATCCATATATGATGTACCCACCCGTCGCAGTCCCGAAGCTCGTTGGGATTGCAGGTCGCAGCGTTGATGCGGTGGCAGAGGCCGCCCGCCGCTATGGGTACGAGGGGTATTACACTGACTGGCACAAGATGCTGGAAGATGACCGCATCCAGTTATTCGATAATGGGGGGCCGAACGACACCCATGCCGATCCGTGCATCGCAGCAGCGCAGGCAGGCAAACACATTCTGTGCGAGAAGCCCCTCGCGCGGACTGCTGAAGAGTCGAAGACTATGCTCGACGCGGTAACAAAGGCTGGAATCAAGCATCAGGTAGCTTTCAACTATCGCTTTGTGCCAGCCATCCGCCAGATACGCGACCTGATCGACAGCGGGAAGCTCGGCCAAATCTACCACTTCCGTGCTGTGTATTTGCAAGAGTGGATCATGCCTCACTATGGTACGCCAAAAATCTGGCGATTGGACAAGGCCGTAGCTGGCAGCGGGTCGCTGGGCGACCTGGGAGCGCACATCATCGATCTGGCGCACTATCTGATCGGTGGCATCAAGAGCGTTAGCGCCCTCACCAGAACGTTTATCGACCAGCGCCCCCTACCCGATGACCCCAATAAGATGGGCAAAGTTGATGTAGATGATGCGTTTGTCTCTACTGTCGAGTTTGAGAATGGCGCCATTGGTACGCTTGAATCGACCCGCTTCGCGGCGGGCCGCAAGAACTACAACTGCTTCGAGATCAACGCTGAGTATGGCAGCGTCCGGTTCAACCTGGAGCGGATGAATGAGCTTGAAGTCTTCTGGGTAGGCGAAGAACCCAAAGAAACGCAGGGCTTCCACAATGCGCTCATCAGCGAGGGCTATCACCCCTGGTGGAACAACTGGTGGCCGCATGGCCATATCATCGGGTGGGAGCACACCTTTGTGCATGAGATTCACAATTTGCTCGATGCTATCGTCAACAATAAAGAGGTCGGCCCACATGGTGCGACCTTTGAAGATGGCTACCGCGCTGCCGTGATCTGCGACGCGATCCTGCAATCTGCCAGCCAAAAGAAGCAGGTGGATATCAAGTACTGAGTTTGTTCCAGGGGCGGGGGAGGATTAGCTCCCGCCCTACTCACCATGAAGCGGCTTTGAGGACAACCTATGAATAAGAAAGAATCTCGCCCCCCCTATAGTTTGGTGATTGTCGCGCTCGTGCTGGCAGGATTCGGGCAGTTGTTCAGCCGGATCGGTGGGGCATTCTTCTCCACAGAAGTAATGGAGAATAACATCTTCCTGCTTGCGATCCCGTTTCTCACGTTCTTCATCGGGATCATCCTAGTCTTTATCTTCTCCATCAACGTGACAGCACGCGTTCTCAACAATAAAGTATCACGCCGCCTCTATAAGACGATTGAGGCTTTCGTGATGGCTGGCATTGTGTTGGGGATCATTGCGATGTTTCAGCCGTGGGTCTTCGTGCTGTTTCGATATGGATTCCTCCTGCTGTTTATTTCGACCCTTGCATTTATTGTATGGAGTCATGTTACACCACGCGGGGAAGCCCGCACAGCTATCCTCGGTGCTATTCCCATGAACGAGCTTGAGAAGAAGGCCGAAGACCTCATCTAAATGAAGCTGATTTGACCTGTACCAACCAGACAAGGATCAAGCATGTCGGAGCGTTACCAACCCAAACCGGAGCATAAGTTCACCTTTGGGCTGTGGACTATCGGCAATATCGGACGTGACCCATTCGGCGGCCCTGTTCGCGAT
>JAHEME010000021.1:3572-14001 GCA_024643825.1 Chloroflexota bacterium
CCTGCTGGCCGATGTCGGGGCATACGGTGTGAATTTTCACGACAACGATGTGATACCCATTGACGCGACTCCCAACGACCGCGACAAAATCGTGCGGGAATTCAAGACGGCACTCAAAGAAACCGGGTTGACCGTGCCAATGGCGACCACCAACCTGTTTAGCGACCCAGCCTTCAAAGACGGTGCATTTACCTCGAACAACCCGCGTGTACGCGCCTATGCCCTTCAGAAAACCATGAACGCCATCGATCTGGGCGTTGAATTTGGGGCGAGTATATACGTCTTCTGGGGCGGGCGTGAGGGAACCGAGGTGGATGCCAGCCAGAACGGGGCGGATAGTTTGAAGCGCTTCCGTGAGGCCATCAATTTCCTGACTGAGTACGTGCTGGACAATGGATACGACCTCAAATTTGCATTGGAAGCCAAACCCAACGAGCCACGTGGCGATCTATTCCTGCCAACGACTGGTGCCATGCTTGCATTTATCGCAACGCTCGATCACTCCGAGATGATTGGGGTTAATCCTGAACTTGCTCACGAGCATATGGCGGGGTTGAACTTCACGCACGCAGTCGCGCAGGCATGGGAAGCTGGCAAGCTGTTCCACATCGATCTGAACGACCAGGCCTTTGGTCGCTACGATCAGGATCTTCGCTTTGGCTCGTACAACCTCAAGAGCGCATTCTTCCTGGTTAAATTCCTGGAAGAAGTTGGCTATGAGGGAAGCCGCCACTTTGACGCGCATGCCTACCGTACCGAAGATTACGAAGGTGTCAAAGATTTTGCCCGCGGCTGCATGAGAACCTATCTGATCCTCAAAGAGAAGGCTGAACAGTTCCATCAGGACAAAGAAATCCAGGCGCTGCTGGCTGAGATTCATGCGGACGATGGCAAACTAACCAGCATCACAGGCAAATACAGCCCGCAGAACGCTGCGTCATTGAAGAGGCAATCATTTGACCGGGCAGCCTTGGGCGCGCGCAGCGTGCCCTACGAGCGCCTTGACCAGTTAACGGTTGATCTGCTGCTTGGAGTTCGATAAGGCTGCTGTAAGTGTGATTCTCACCCGCACGTGTGGATGGAGCAAGAGCCGATGACGAGTAAGGGATTCTTACTCGGGTTGGATATCTCGACGACCGGAGCAAAAGCCCTGCTGATTGATGAGGCAGGGCAGGTCATCACCAGCGCCACTACGCCGCTGACCCTCTCCACGCCACGTCCACTCTGGTCGGAGCAGGATCCGCACGCCTGGTGGAATGGTATCGTCATCAGCATCCGGCAGGTGTTATCTGATGCCAGTATCGATGGAAACGCGGTACTTGCCATCGGTCTGACAGGCCAGATGCACGGGTTGGTGCTGCTTGATGCACATGGGCAGGTCCTCCGCCCGGCGATCTTATGGAATGATCAGCGTACTGGCGAACAATGCGACGAAATCCGGCGCAGGCTTGGCAGGGAACGCCTGATCCAGATCACGGGCAATGACGCGCTGACGGGTTTCACTGCGCCCAAGATACTCTGGGTGCAGCAGAATGAGCCAGAACTCTATGAACAGGCTCGGCATGTTTTGCTGCCGAAGGATTATGTGCGGTTTCGGCTGACGGGCGAATATGCAATGGATAGGGCCGGCGGCTCTGGCACGATCCTCTTTGATCTCAAGAAGCGCACGTGGTCAGACGAGGTCTTGCAAGCACTCGACATCCCCGCCGCATGGCTTCCCCCCACGTTTGAGGGGCCGGAAGTCGCCAGTCGGGTCAGTACGGAAGCCGCTGCCGCAACGGGGCTGGCAGCAGGAACACCAGTGGTTGGAGGCGGCGGAGATCAAGCCGCGCAAGCGGTTGGTGTCGGTGCGGTCGAACCGGGAATTATCGCCCTGACGTTGGGGACATCCGGGGTTGTGTTCGCTGCTACGGACGGTCCGTTGATCGAGCCGGAGGGCAGATTGCATGCTTTCTGCCATGCCCTGCCCGACCGATGGCACTTCATGGGTGTGATGCTGAGTGCAGCAGGCAGCCTCCAATGGTACCGCGAGACATTGGCCCCCGACTCAAGCTTCGACGATCTGGTCAACCCGGCCTCCGGTGTTGCTCCCGGCAGCGAGGGCCTTTTCTTCCTGCCCTATCTGACGGGTGAGCGAACGCCCCACCCTGATCCGCTTGCGCGCGGCGCATGGGTTGGTCTGACGGTGCGCCATAAACGAGAACACCTGACGCGATCCGTGCTGGAAGGTGTAGCCTTCGGCCTCAAGGATAGTTTCATGCTCATCCAGGGCGCGGGCCTCGGCGCGATTCGGCAGGTGCGTGTCTCCGGGGGCGGCGCGAAGAGTGCGCTGTGGCTGCAGATTCTGGCGGATGTATTGAATGCGGAACTGGTTACGGTCAACACCACCGAAGGGGCCGCGTTCGGCGCGGCGCTTCTGGCCGCGGTCGGAGCCGGGGTTCATGCGGATGTTGCTACCGCATGCGAGACCGCCATCCAACTGACGGGCCAGACCCTGCCCGGTGACGCAGTAAGTGCGTATGCCGACATCTACCCCCTGTACCGTTCACTCTATCCGGCGCTTAAGGATGAGTTCATTTCGGTGGCAGGGTTGGTTGAAAAGCAAATAGCGAGATCGGCAAAGGCATGACGGACACTCGCTCCATCGTGTGCCTTGGCATCCTGGTCGCCGACATGGTAGGCCGCCCGGTACGCTCGATCCCGGACGCAGGGCGGCTGGCGCTGGTGGACGAGATGGGCCTGTATACAGGTGGCTGCGCCATCAATGTGGCGACCACGCTGGTTCGGCTGGGTCTGCCAGTGGAAGTGATCGGCAAAGTGGGGGCTGACCCGCTGGGAGATTTTCTGGTCAATGCTCTCATGGAACGTGGTATCGGTTCCAGCGGCGTGAAGCGTGCCACCCAGGTCGGCACATCATCGACCATGATCATGGTCGATGAACACGGAGAGCGTCGATACATCCACTGCATCGGGGCCAACGCCGATCTGCGCTATGGCGATATTGAGTTGGCGATGGTCAAGGGCGCATCGATTCTTCATATCGCGGGCGCGCTGGTGATGCCGGGTATCGACGGTCAGCCTACTACTGATCTATTGAAGCTGGCGCAGGCATCGGGCGTCACCACCTTTATGGATACCGTCTGGGACGACACAGGTCGCTGGGCGCGGTTGGAGACCTGCCTGCCCTATCTGGATGCGTTTGTGCCGACCATCGAAGAAGCACAGGCAGTTACTGGCCTTGATGATCCGCGTGAGGTCGGGCAGAAGCTGCTAGATAGCGGAGTAGGCATCGTGGGGCTGAAGATGGGCGGGAACGGCTGCCTTGTACTGGATCAGTCAGGAGAGACGATCCGCCTCCCTGCCCACGAGGTCAAGGTCATTGATACCACAGGCGCAGGCGATGCCTTTGCCGCTGGCTTTATTACCGGCGTGTGGCACGGCTGGCCGGTGGAACGCACCGCGAAGTTCGCCAATGCCGTAGGGGCGCTATGCGTCACAGGTATCGGGGCGGCGGGAGGTGTTCGAAGCTTCGATGAGACAGTAGCTTTTATGGAAAACTCTTCATAAACCCTTGGGGGGGGGCGGTTGCCCAACCCCGTTCACGACTGGAGCAGATGGAATGCACAATACTCCACGCCTTCAACGCCTTCTAGGCTCAGATGGAAAATGTTTTGACGTCGCCATTGATCACGGATTCTTTAACGAAGGCAGCTTTCTCTCTGGCATCGAAGATATGCGCACGGCGATCACGACCATCATTGCAGCTGGCCCGGATGCCATTCAGTTGACCATCGGGCAAGCGCCAATCCTACAGATGACACCTGGTAAAGCAAAGCCATCCCTGGTCATGCGTACGGACGTTGCCAACCTGTATGGCAAGTCGCTGCCTGACTACATCTTCAGCCAGATGATCGATGATCCCGTCGAACAGGCCGTCCGACTTGATGCGGCATGCGTTGTAGTCAACCTGTTTCTACTGCCCGACGAGCCGGATGTCTATCACCAGTGTATTCAAAATATCTGTCAACTTAAGCCGGAATGTGATCGCGCTGGCATGCCTCTCATGATCGAACCGCTGGTCATGCAGGATAACGCGAGGGCGGGCGGCTACATGGTGGATGGCGATGTCGAGAAGATCGTCCCGCTCGTGCGGCAGGCCGCCGAGTTGGGAGCCGACATCATCAAAGCCGATCCCACCGATGATCTCAGCCAGTATCATCGCGTAGTCGAGGCCGCGGGCGATGCCCCCGTGCTCGTGCGCGGAGGGGGCAAAGCGTCGGAAGAAGAGATCATGCAGCGCACCTACGATGTGATGCAGCAGGGCGCTCGCGGGATCGTCTATGGGCGCAACGTGATCCAGCACCCTAACCCGGCAGGCATCACGCGGGCCTTCATGGCGATTGTTCACGAAGACGCGACACCTTCTCAGGCGCTTCGCATGTTGAAAGGCTGACCGCGCTGTGACCGCAAGGACAATTAACTTTGGGGTGATCGGGTGTGGACTGATGGGACGCGAGTTTGCCAGCGCGGCAGCACGATGGGCACATCTTGCCGATCCGAAGACAGGCAAGACATTACCCTTTGCACCGCGAATCACGGCTGTGTGCGACACGAACCCGGCGATGATGAGCTGGTTTACCGAGAATTTCAATTCCGTCAGTGTGGCGACAGATGACTATCAGGCCCTGCTCTCTGATCCGAGCATTGAGGCCATTTACTGCGCCGTGCCGCACAATCTGCACGCGTCGCTGTATACCGACATCGTTCGGGCAGGCAAGCATCTACTGGGCGAGAAGCCCTTCGGGATTGACCTCGCTGCCAACACTGCGATCAACACGGTTCTTGCGAAACATCCCGATGTACTGGTCCGATGCTCGTCTGAGTTCCCGTTCTTCCCGATCCCAACCCGGATCATCCAGTGGATACAGGCGGGACGATTCGGACGCATCATTGAGGTCGAAGCCGGATTCTGGCATTCGAGCGACCTCGACCCGAATAAGCCCATCAACTGGAAGCGCATGATCGATTTGAACGGGGAATATGGTTGTCTCGGCGATCTGGGGATGCACGTCATGCACATCCCCTTCCGAGTAGGCTGGAACCCGCAAAACGTGCGTGCTCTTCTCTCCAACATTATCACCGAGCGGCCAGGGCCGGATGGCAAACCGGTACCCTGCGAGACATGGGATAACGCCATCCTCGCCTGCGAAGCGACCGCAGACGGCGACGTGTTCCCCATGACGATCTCGACCAAGCGCATTGCCCCCGGCGAGATGAACACCTGGTTTATTCGAGTGATGGGAACGGAGTTCAGCGCAGAGTACAGCACCAAGGATTACAAGCGTGTCAAGACCCTGCCGTATCAGCCCGGCGGTGCGCAGGCATGGCATGTCGAGGATGTCGGATACAAGTCAGTGTACCCTGCCATCACGGGCGGCATCTTCGAGTTCGGTTTTTCGGACGGCATCCTGCAAATGTGGGCCGCCTTTTGCGATGAGCTAGTCAACGGCAGAGACGGGATGCAGCAGCCCTTCTACTGCGCGACGCCCTCCGAAGCCGAGCACAGCCATCACCTATTCACAGCAGCACTCGAATCACAGAAAACAGGGCAGGTAGTCCCTGTGAGTTGGCACTAGAAAGTCATTCAAAGCAACTGAGTTCGTAGGGAATACTCTCATGGAAACATACGGTTATCGCTTTTCGTTTGGCCCCTGGAATATTCACGAAGGAGCCGATCCCTTCGGCCCGACAGTCCGCCCCCCCCGAACCTTCGACGACAAGCTGGCGGTGTTTAGCGAGCTTGGCTTCGACGCGGTGCAGTTCCACGACGACGATGCAGTACCCAACCTTGATGACAAATCGGCGAAGCAGATCACTGACGAAGCCCGCGCGATGAAGAAGAAGCTGGAGGATCGGAGCCTGGTCGCGGAGTTCGTTGCCCCCCGCCTGTGGGAAGGTCCTCTGACCATCGATGGCGCATACACATCGAATGATCCTAAGCAACGCGCCTATGCGATTGACCGCTCCAAGCGCGCGGCAGACATTGGGCGCGAGTTAGGTTGCGACCTGATGGTGCTGTGGCTTGCCCGCGAAGGAACGTACATGCGCGAATCAAAGGATGCTGTCAGGGCCACCCATCAGTTGTTGGAAGCGGTCAACGCCATCCTTGCCCACGACCCGACGATGCGCATCGCCATTGAACCAAAGCCAAACGAGCCGATGGATTTGGCTTACATTCCAACGATGGGTCACGGGCTGGCGCTGGGGATGCAATCCAGCGACCCGGCGCGTGTTGGCGTGCTGATGGAAACAGCTCATGCGATCCTCGCCGGGCTTGACCCCGCTGACGAAATCTCGTTCGCGCTCGCCTTCGGAAAACTGTGGAGTGTCCACCTCAACGATCAAAATGGGCTGAAATACGATCAGGATCGTTCCTTTGGCTCCATCGATCTGCGGCGTGCCTTCAATCAGGTGCGCGTTCTGGAAGAAAACGAGTACTACAAGTCTGGCATGATCGGGTTAGATGTCAAAGCCATCCGCACCCAGCCTGCCGAAATTGCGACCAAGCATCTGCGCAACAGCCTGAGCACCTTCCTGCGATTGGTTGAACTAGTTCGCTCGCTGGATCGGAAGCGCATGGCAGAACTCATCGCAGCACGTGATTATGAAGAACTGGACTGGTTGATCGTTAGTCACCTGATGGGCAGCTAGCTGTTCCCGGTATCGTTTGAGAGGAGTCACCAATTTGGCGCAGAGTGCAGCCTTTACCAGTGAAATGATCCGCAGTGAGCTTGAGGAGATCGTTGGTCAGGCATACATCTCGACCACGGAAACCGACAAGCTCATCTACTCGACAGACTGGGCATGGATGCCCCAGATGTGGCTGGATCGCGGAGAGCGGCTTGCCACACCTGACTATATTCTTCACCCTGGCACAAAAGAAGAGATCAGCGCCATCGTGAAGCTCGCCAATCGATTTCGCCTGCCGGTCGTGCCGTGGGGTGGAGGATCGGGCACGCAAGGCGGTGCGCTGTCGATCTATGGTGGTATCCTGATTGATACCAAGCGACTCGATAAGATCATCGAGATCAATGAGAAGGCGCTGACCGTCACAGCGCAGGCCGGGATCAACGGTTCCCAGTTGGAATGGGCGCTCAATGAGAAGGGTCTGAGTCTGATGCACTACCCGGCCTCGGCAAACTGTGCCACGCTGGGCGGCTATCTGGCTCCACGCGGCTCCGGCACGATTAGCACCAAGTACGGAAAAGCCGAAGACCTTGTGATGCGCTTTGAGGTCGTCCTCCCCAACGGCGACATCATCCGCACGCCTCATGTCCCCAATCACGCATCTGGCCCGGACTATATGCGCCTCTTCCTCGGCTCGGAAGGTGTCTTTGGCATCTTCACTGAGGTCACGATGCAGGTCGATTATCAGCCAGAAGCGCGGCTGCTGCGTGCCGTACTCTTTGAGAGTGTAGCGAATGCCGTCGAAGCGGGCCGTCGGATCATGACTCGCCGTCTGGACCCGATGGTCATTCGCATGTATGACCCCGGCTCGACTGCTTCCCAGGTGAAACAATTCCTGGGCTATGAGCTAGAAGGCGCATACATGGTCATCGGCTGGGATGGCGACCCGGATATCGCCGCACTGCAAGAGCAGAAGGGCATGGAGATCTGCACCGAACTCGGTGCGCGCGATCTGGGCCGTGAACCCGGTGAGCACTGGTGGGAGCATCGCTACGATTTCTACTATCCACCCAAGAGTCTCAAGCTGCCCTGGATGTATGGCACGACCGAGACAGTCACCACCTACGACCGTCTCGAAACCCTGTATTACGCCAAGAAGAAGGCCATTGAAGAAACCTACAAAGATCATAACGCCAAATATATCGGCCATTTCTCGCACTGGTTTCACTGGGGAGCTTCCCTCTACGACCGCTTTATTGTGGAGGAGCCGCCAGAGAATGCACAGGAGGCGCTGCGGCTGCACAACCGTATCTGGAACACCGCTATCACCACGTCGCTGGAACACGGTGGAATGGTCAACGAACATCATGGCGTTGGGTTGAAACTGGGCCGCTATATGCCGCGACAGTACGGCGAAGCATGGCCGTTTCTTCAAACGCTCAAGAAAGCCATCGACCCGAACGGGATCATGAACCCCGGCAAGGTTGGATTTGGCTTCTAGGCACCATACAGCCAGCGACGAAAAGGAAGCAATATGACCTCTGCTGAAGTCAAATTCTTTGAGAACGTGATTGAGACGACGGAAAACTGCCGCTACTGCCTGATGTGTCGCCATACCTGCCCGGTTGGACTGGGCACGCACAACGAGACGCTCACCCCGCATGGGTGGGGACTGACGATTGCCTCGGTCAAGCGCGGGCTGCTCACCTGGAACGATGAGACCGTCGATGCGTTGTATTCGTGCGCCGACTGCGGCAACTGCCGCGCTCACTGTGTGTTTGATCAACCCCTGCCAGATGCCATCGCAGCCGCGCGCGCAGAGGTTGCCGCACAGAACCTCGCCCCGGCAGTTGTCTACGAATTCGATGAGATGTTCAAACAGTGGGGCAATCCGTATCAGCCTCAAGCCCCGGAGCCTGCCAGCCATCAGGGCGACGTGGCCCTATTTGTGGGTGACGAGTCGCTATACCTGTGGCCGTCGGCTCTGGAAGCGGCGCTCAAACTACTAAAAGCAATCGGCATCGAGCCAGTGCTGGTCGGGTCCGGTCGCAGCAACGGCTATCTGGCAAGCTCGCTGGGGCTGCCAGAGACGGCTCGCTCGCTGGCGCAGGCGGTGATCGAGGATGTGAAGGCCAGCGGCGCAAGCCAACTGCTTGTGCTTTCTCCCGGCGATGCCTTTGCGTTCAATCGACTTTATGTCGAGCGGCTCGGCATGGCGTGGCCTGACGATGTAATCGTGCAGGAAGTTACCGTTTTGCTGGCGGAGAAGCTCGAAGCAGGCGAACTTACGATCACGCCGCTCGATGACGAGACACCGTATGTGTATATGGACCCCACCCATACGGTGCGCGTGCCAGAGCGTGTCGAAGCCCCGCGTAATCTGCTCTCTGCTCTCTACCAAAGGCCGGGTATTGAGGTTTTCTGGCGTAAGGATCGCGCGCATCCGGCAGGGAATACGGCCCTTCAATTCACTCAGCCGGACCTTTCGAATCAGTTGACTATGGGCCGCCTGTATGATGCCCTTTCCGTTGGAGCACGCCGTGTGATCTGTGAAGACCCCGGCACATTGAGCGCCCTCAAACCAGGAGCCGAGCGAGTGAAGCTTGACCTGGTAGGGCTGTACGAATTGCTGGCTGATCATGTGTAGGATGTCAGCGGGTATGCGAACGCCCGTTTAACATCAGTGTTTCGCAAGATTGTCATTTCATTAGGAGCACAGGAGGAAGAAAATGCATCTGTCAATGCACAACTGGATGAGGGCTGAACCCATTGAAGTAACGGTTCGGCGACTGGCAAAGTACGGCTATGAGAGCATCGAGATCAGCGGCGAACCCTATATCTACAAAACAAAGGACGTAAAGAAAGCCCTGGACGAGAATAAGATTCGCTGCTGGGGCGCAGTCACGCTGATGCTGGCCGAGCGCAACCTGGTTGCGAAAGACCCCAAACAGCGTGCGGCTTCAGTCCAGTACACCAAAGACTGTGTGACGATGGTCAAGGAGTTGGACGGCTATGAACTCACCATCGTCCCCGGCACAGTCGGAAAGATCGTAGCCGATGGTTCACCCGAAGACGAGTGGAAGTGGGCCGTCGAGAGCATGAAGGAAGTCTACGAGCATGCCAAGAAGGAAGGTATCAAGCTGGCGGTTGAGCCGATTAACCGCTTCGAGACCTATTTCTGCTCACGCGCTGCGCAGGCTATCGCCCTGGCGAAAGCCACCCACCCGGATGTAGGCGTATGCCTTGACGCTTTCCACCTCAACATTGAAGAAGCCGATCCCTATGAGTCGATCCGTTCCGCCAAGGGTATGCTGGTTGACTTTCATATCGCGGATACCAATCGCTTCGCCGCAGGGATGGGCCACTGGGACTGGGCAAAAGTCGTCGCTACGCTCAAGGAAATTGGCTACGATGGCGCGCTGACCGTCGAATTCGTTGCGCCCGTTGACCGCACCCCGGCTAACGAGCACCCGACCATGGTTGAGACCGATCTGAGCAAAGTTGACATCAGCGAAGATCAGAAGAAGTTCATCATCGATCACGGCTCAAATATCCTGACCGAGGAGTTCTACAGCGCCCAGGTCAAGATGTGCGCTGACACCCTGCTGCCGCTCATCTAGCCGCCGCAGATAGCGTCACATCGACGTACTACATTCCCTCTCCCCCTGCTCCAGCGGGGGAGAGGATGATGGGTAGATAAGGTGAAGTAACAGAGGAGCCACAGCCTATGACGAAGAATGTC
>JAHEME010000438.1 GCA_024643825.1 Chloroflexota bacterium
GCCGCCAATGACAGCAATGAGACTCTGTTTTGAGAATGTATCAGACAACTGAGTCATTTCCTGGGTCGAAGCGGATAGTATTTCATGCTCATTATAGCGAGGCCGATTGAGAACCCCAACCGCCTACACTCGTGTGTACTGCTGGTAGCGTTCCCAGATAGCGGGGGCAAGTTCCCGCGAGCGTGCGGTGATGGCCGCTTCATCCAGAGTCAGAAGTTTCCGGTCGCGCATCAGGATTCGCCCGGCGCAGATAGTGCTTGTCACCATCGAAGATTCAAACCCGAACAGGATGTGCCAGGGGAGGTTGCCCGCATGCATCGGTGTAGTTGGGTGATAATCTGCCAGGATAATATCCCCGGCGGCTCCAGGGATTAATCTTCCAGGTGGCGATGCTGGGAAGAATAGGCCCGCCAGCCCCGCGTTATTCTGAATCGCCATCTCGACAATGCTCATTCCGTTAGCGCGCCGTGGATCGCGGTGCCATACCTTATGCAGCAGGTAAGCCGTTTTCCATTCTGCCCACATTGCATTACTGAAACCATCATTCCCCAGACAGACTTTTACGCCAGCTCGCAGCATTCCATCAATATCTGCTACCCCAACTGCATTATTCATGTTAGATCGGGGTTGATGCGTGACCCATGTCCCGGTATCGCGTATCAGTTCAACTTCGTGCATATCGGTATGAACTGCATGAGCAACAATGGTCTTCTCCCCCAGAATCCCGGCTTCATGCAGTCGGTCGATTACACGCTTCCCGGACTTATTCAGACTGTCGTACTCATCCAATTCGTGTTCCGCAGTGTGAATATGAAAGCCAGTTCGATGAGCCTTTGCCGCATCCACACAGGTCGCAAGCGTCTCATCCGATACTGTAAGAGAAGCATGAATTCCAAAAGTCGCCGCGATGTTTGTGCGCTGACTGGCTGCCGAGAGAAAACGAACGTTCTCCTGAATGCTGGCCTGTGCGCGTTCAGCCCCATAACGGTCGGTAACTTCATAGCACAATACGGCACGCAGCCCCGCTTCATCCACTGCATCGGCAAGGACATCCAGCGAGCCTTCAAGAGCATTTGGGCTTGCATGGTGATCGATTAGCGTTGTTGTTCCATGCTTGATCGCATCTACAAGGCCCACCAGCGCGCTGTAGCGAACGCTTTCCTCGTCAAGCGCCTGATCCAACGGCCACCACAGGCGTTCCAGAATTTCCGGAAAATCCTTGGGGGCCGGGCCGGGGATCGCCATGCCGCGTGCAAACGCACTATAGAAGTGCGTATGTGCACAGATATTCGCAGGCATGATTAGCTGTCCATTAGCGTCAAGCCTCTGACTCTCTGGATAGCGGCTTTCCATTTCGATGGTTGTGCCTGTGTCTTGAATGATCCCATCTTTTACGTAGACAGCACCATTTTCGATCAGATCGACATCCGGCTCCCATGAAACCACTATTCCATTGGAAATCAATAGAGTGTTAGCCATACCGCCTCCGTAATCAACCAGAGAGAATCAGGGCAAGGAGTGTCCAGTGGTGCTCAGAAATAGCGGCTCTTCAGAATCAGGCATTACTATTCCCCGAAACTAGATGGGCAGATCCAGCGTTAGCGGTCCACCCCGTTGCTGAATAGCCTTCTCGATCCGCTGGAGATCACGCTCCTCATTATCGCCAAGTTCGATAGCCTGTCGAGGATGTTGCTGATCCACACTGAGCAGCACAGATCCGTTCTTACACGGGATTACCATATCGACTATGTAGGTAGTTGTCCCCTCACGAATATCCACCAATCGTTCCGGTTGAATCCCACGATTCTTCAGTACCTGGTACACACGATCAACAAACTTGTCGTCAGTGACAAACAGATCATTGATCTCTCGTGCTGCCACAAAACGATCCCACGTAGTCTGAATAAACGTAATGCGTCGCCAGCGAAGACTGACTATCGCTGGTTCCTTCTGGCGCAATGGCCCCAGTTGCAACTTAAAATACGATTCCTCTGCGCGTGGATGTCTCGGTTGGTCAGGCAACAGGTCAACTCGGCGAACCATCTCGTGCCCGGTTCGCCGAGCAAAAAAGTGAATCCCCCAACGTTGATCAGGGCCGAACTTGCGGGTGAAATAGAAGGCCACATATTCGGCGTGAATGCCTGTAGGCGCGTGTTTGGCAGGCACACGATACCAGTGTTGGTCTCGTGCAATGATAAGGTCCTGCGGATCAGGCATCACGCCGACAAGAACGCGGTCTTCTGGATACAAGCTCTGCCCCTGAGCTTCTTCTGATAACAGTTATCTCTTACGTGCTTCCAGAATCCTTTGGTCAATTTCAGCTACACGCTCCTGATGAGCAACCCACCATGCGGGATCGCGTTGGGAATCAAGCTCTTCCACGGACTTTCCCTGCTGCTCAACCCAAGTGTAATACTTGAGATTGTGCCACCGTTGGCGGACTTCCTGAGTCCCTTCCTGAATCCAATCGGTCTTCTGACCCAGAAAGGTACTTTCCATTCGCCCGGTTGCCATGGCCTCATCCATCGTTCCCTCTGAATCCTGTAACCAATCCAGTACCGAATAGTAGCGATCAATAGAATCGGTGCAGATCGTGGCAACGACATCATCAGAGCCAAATCCATAATACTTGGCTGTCTTGATAGCTCCCAGGACGTTGCATACCCCGGAAATGCCGAAGATGCGGGCCATTGCTGTGATATCCGCTTCGGGGACATCATAGCGGTCACGGAGCATTTGCTGTCCTGCTGGATCGTTCAGCAGAGCCAGCCCTCGAACACAGGACATATCATCAATACAAATCATGGCATCCATATTGAGCACGTTGTGAATCCATGTCACATGCTTATCTCCGATGCCCTCAATACGATGAGCGCCATATCCATTGTTGAACAGGGTGGGGCATTGAACTGGTTCTAGACCTACAATCTTGTGCTCCGGCCAAATCTGCTTCAGCCGATCTCCTGCGGCGATGGTTCCACCTGATCCCATGGCAGAGACATAGGCAGCAATGTGTCCATCGCCTACGCCTTGCTGCTGGAGTATGGCCGCGAGTTCCGCTACTGTGTTTCCCGTAACATGATAGTGGAACCGATAGTTTCCCATAACCTCAAACTGGTTGAGCACTCGGATGTTTGGGTCTGAAGCGCGCAGTTCCCAGGTTTTGTCATAGATCTCTTTGACATTGCTCTCGGAGCCGGGTGTACGGATAACCCGTGCCCCATAACCCTCGATTTTCTCGAAGCGTTCTCGGCTCATGTCGGCAGGCAGCACCACAACGCTATCGAAGTTCATGCGGCAGCCAACAAAGGATCCCCCTATCCCATAGTTCCCTGTCGAGGGCCATACGAGTGTGTGCACGCTGGGGTCAACCTCACCGAATAGCTCTTTTTCCACTAGCACTGAATAAGCGGCTCCGACTTTATGGCTGCCAGTGGGGAAGTCAACCCCATACAGCACGACAATAGGAGCATCAACACCCGTGATCTCTTTTGGTAGAACTTGATGATAAATCTGGTTATCTTTATCTTTCCATGTGATGTTGAAAAGATTGATGGGGTCTAGCGGATCTTCCTCCCGCATCTTCAGACTGCGGCTTCGGATGGCTGGATCAATCTTCTGCGGATGCAGCATTTCCTCGAAGGTGGGGCCTGTAATGAATGTCTTGTCAGTCATTCCGTGGATAACTCCTGGGGCA
>JAHEME010000439.1 GCA_024643825.1 Chloroflexota bacterium
ATGCAGTTTCCAGTAACACTCGTGCTGCCAGTCAGGGAACCAATCGATGACGCAGTCGCCCACATGTTGTACGCTCTTGCCACGAATCCAGTGTGGCATGAGCGCAAGATCGCCGCGCAAAAGCTGGCAGAAGTGGGTGGAGAGGAAGCTCGCAGAGGCCTGCTGGAAGCACTTCCGAGCGATCCATTCTGGATGGTACGTTGCGCCATCATCCAGGCGTTGGAGCGAATTGGCGATGCGGGCAGCGTGCCTGTGCTCCAGGTGGCAGCGGAGTTCGATCAGAATGAAATCGTTCAGCAGTATGCTGCCGTCGCAATAGAGCGTCTCTCCACCGCCGAGTAGCAGTCCACATTCACCACGAGAAATCCCGGGGGTGCGCTGAGCACCCCCTTTACTGATCGGCTGGTCAATCAGATGGCGAGGGCCTGCTGCAACTGTCCGGCCAGCACCAGCGAGTTTTCTCCAGTTAGCCTCAGGAGGGAATCGGCGAGGCCCACAGAGTCGAGCACGCGCAGGCTGCTCGTGCTGCGCAGGGGGACGATCAGCCAGTCGAGGCAGCAGAAATCTTCCGAGATCAGGGGGATGGCGCTGGCGCTTTCGGTGTGCAGCGTATCGGAGAGCACTCCCCCGATCCAGACCGCCAGTCCGCAGAGCGTCAGGTGATCGCTGGCGGCGCGCTCCGTAGACCCTGATCGGCGGCTCTCAAAGCGAAAGCGTCGGACGGCTTTTTCGCCTGGTGCAGCGAAGGTCGCGCAGCCTTCATCCATGATCAGGGCCACTTCACTGATCGGGTTGCAGGCGAGAATCTCACAGGCAAAAGCCTCCGGTCGCGCTTCGACATGCAGGAAGGCTTCAACCTCCAATGGTACGTGTTCGCGTTCTTTGCGTTCTGTCACAGGTTCCTCCTTTAGCACTGGCGAGAGAAGTGCACAGGCCAGAGATGAACGTAGCGCGCAAAATGGCAATCGGGTAGGTGCGGCGAGGACTTGCGGGAAGATCGGCGCTGGATCGTAGGGTTGGCGGCGGATGGACGTCTGTGTCGGTAGAGGAAAAGAGGGGAGACGCTGACACACCTCCCCATGTCACAAAGACCTTTGATCTGTCCGCTTAACCCATTTATGACGTGTTATCTATGTCCCCCGTCTATAGTGGATTGACTTTTGCGAACGAGTGTTCTATAATCATAGAACTCACGTTCTAAATTGTTCCATAGGAGAGTAACAGGATGCCACGCGTAGTTCATTTCGAGATGGGGTTCCCGGAGCCAGAGAAAGCTGCTGAGTTCTACCAGTCCGTGTTCGGCTGGAACATCAACAAGTGGGATGGCGGTGGGGAAGACTACTGGCTGGTCGGCACAGGTGAGAAGGGCACGCCGGGCATCAACGGCAGCTTCTTCCGCACCGATGACTGGCGTCCGCCGACCGTCAACACCGTGGACGTGGAAGACCTCAACGCCTCGTTAGAGATGGTCAAGAAGGCAGGCGGGGAACTCATCGGGGAAATCCAGCCGATCCCCGGTGTGGGCACATTCTGCTACTGCAAGGATTCGCAGGGAGTGTTGTTCGGAATCATGCAGGATGAACCCGGCAGCGGGATGTAGGGCGTCATTACAATAATCGTAGGGGGCATCCACACGGGATGCCCCATTCGTTTCTGTATGTCACCTACGTCTCTTCCCGCACTGGCGGCTTGATCACCTCGACGCCGCCCATGTACGGGCGCAGCACCTCCGGGATCACCACCGAGCCATCCGGCTGCTGGTAGTTTTCCAGAATGGCGATCAGCACACGCGGCAGCGCCAGCCCCGATCCGTTCAGCGTGTGGGCGAACTTCACCTTCGCGCCCTTCTCCGGGCGGTAGCGCAGATTCATCCGCCGCGCCTGGAAGTCGTGAAAGTTGGAGCACGACGAGACTTCCAGCCACTCCTGCGATCCGGGTGCCCAGACTTCGATGTCGTACTTCTTGGCCGCCACAAAGCTCAGATCGCCCGTGACCATCTGCACCACGCGGAAGGGCAGCTTCAGCAGCCGCGCGATGTCTGCCGCACTCTCCACCAGCGATTGCAGTTCGCGCTCGGAGACCTCTTCGTCCCCCTCAACAATCTTGACCATCTCCACCTTATCGAACTGGTGACCGCGCTTGATGCCGCGCACGTCGCGGCCCGCGCTCATCTTCTCGCGGCGGAAGCATGGCGTATAGGCCACGTAGTACAGCGGAAGCTGTTCGCCTTCGAGAATCTCCTCGCGGTGAAAGTTGGTCACCGGGACTTCGGCGGTGGGGATCAGCCACAGGTCGTCTTCGATGTCATGATAGAGGTTCTCGCCGAACTTGGGCAGGTTGCCCGTCCCGAACATCATCTCTTCACGCACGATGTAGGGCGGATACAGTTCTGTGTATCCGTGCTGTTCGATGTGTACGTCAAGCATCCAGGTGATCAGCGACCGCTGAAGCCGCGCTCCCAGCCCCTTGAGTATGTAGAACCGCGACCCGGAGATACGCGCCCCGCGCTCGAAGTCAATCACGTCTAGCAGCGGGCCGATCTCCCAGTGAGGGAGCGGCTCAAAGTCGAAGGCGGGCTTGTCGCCTTCCTCGCGCAGGACGGGATTCTCCGTCTCATCCCCACCGACGGGCACGCCTCTGGCGGGTAGGTTGGGAATCCACGTCATCTCTTCGTCAAGATTGTTCTCAATCTCTTTTAGCTCGGCTTCCTGCTTATCCAGCCGAGCATTGAGGCTCTTCATCTGGTCGATCTTGACCTGGCGCTCCTTCGGATCGCGCGAGACGCCGATCTGTTTGCTGGCGGCATTCTTCTCCGCGCGCATCTCTTCGACGGTGGCGATCAGCGCCCGCCGCTTCTCATCCAGATCGAGGATGATTTCGATACGGGCCAGCGCCTCCTCATCGTGCAGATCGCGCATGGCCTGGCGCACGCGGTCGGGTTGTTCTCGGATGATGGTGATGTCTAACATAGGCCTCACTCCTTATTGGTGGTTACCGCCAATCGCTAATTGCTAACCGCTTTACAAACAAAAACCACTCGCCATATCAGGACGAGTGGACCCGTGGTGCCACCTGACTTTAGCAGACATGCAACTTGCATCTGCCCTTGTTGATCGCGCTAACGGGCGAACCCGGCCCCACATTTCCTCAGGGCGACGTATTCAGGAGCCGCTGAACTGGCCCGCGCTTGCCTGATGCCTCGCACCACCCGGCATCTCTCTGGAAGGAACCGCGCGCCAACACTCCCTCTGAGTCATTGGCTGTTCAGTTTGCAGTGAACGTCAGTCTACCATGCCCCGCGCGGGCATGTCTAAGGAACTTTCGCCGCGAGTCCGTGCCCTACCCGGCAGGGACGGAGGCGTGCATCGCCATGATCATGGGCAGCACAATGAATGCGCCGAACAACGCCGCGAGCATCAGCCCGACGATGGCGTACATCACGATCTCCCCGAACGATCCCACCTGAAGCATGGGCGGATTGATCTTCTTTTCCAGATCAGACTGGAGCTTAAATGGGATGAAATAGAACATCGGCATGGCAGTCAACCTCGTTGGCGAGTTTGTTTTTGGTTTCGCAGGCAGTGTAGCGCGGTCGGGGTTGTGCGTCAAGTTTCACGGATGCTCATTCGCCCGGTGATCGCTGGGAACCATCATGACCATCAGCACCGCCGCGATCAGCGCCAGGGCTGCCCC
>JAHEME010000440.1 GCA_024643825.1 Chloroflexota bacterium
ACCAGCGGCGCGGTGATGCTGACCATCCCGCATCCGGGGTTTCAGCACAACGGTGGGCACATCGCGTTTGGGCCGGATGGGTATCTGTACATCGGGGTGGGGGATGGCGGCGGGAAGTCGGGCAACCTGCTGGGCGGATCGCCGGGGCGCGTGATGCTCGGTGCGATCCTGCGCATCGATGTGAATGGATCGCCGTACCGCATCCCGCCGGATAACCCGTTCTATGGATTGGGCGGGTGGCAGCCGGAGGTGTGGGACTTCGGGCTGCGCAACCCGTTTCAGTTCAGCTTTGACCGCCAGACCGGAGACCTGTACATCGGCGACGTGGGCGAGGATACCTGGGAGGAGATCAACTTTCAACCCGCCGGGCAGCCCGGTCAGAACTTTGGTTGGCCCGTGATGGAAGGCTCCGAGTGCTACGATCACAGCCCGTGCGATGGATCGGGGCTGGCGCTGCCAGTTGCCGAACACGATCACGAACACGGATGCTCGGTGGTGGGCGGGAGCGTGTATCGGGGGAAGGCGCACCCCGACCTGACGGGCATCTACTTCTATGGCGACTTTTGCACGGGGGACATCTACGGGCTGGCGAACACGGGCGGCGCGTGGGTCTCGACGATGCTGCTGGGGACGGACATCGGCGTGACTTCGTTTTCTGAGGACGCGGACGGGGAAATCTATGTGACAGACTATATCAAAGGAAGGCTGCTAAGACTCACGGGGTTCAGGCCGTGAGGGAAACGCAAATCGGGATAACGTCTCTCTTGCGACAATGATCACTTCAAAGTCGCCTCGTACTGTGCTACGCTGTAGACGAATACTACTACTGCCCCATCGAAACAACTACCCCGATATTGGGACTTCTTGCCACAAGGTGAGTGCTGGCAAATGGCAGAGAAAACTGAATATGCATTTCCCCTGTTTCATCGCATTGGGGAGGCGATCCGACCAGCCATCAAGTCAAAATACTGGCTGTGGATCGTGATCGCCGTTGCGATCCTGATGTACATCCCCTTGTTATTCTCCGGGTTCTACGGCGACGATCTGGGCCACCGCTTTTCCTCCAACCCCACCGCCGCCGCGAGATTGGGGTACACACTGGAAATGAAGCCCCAGTGGTGGAACCTCTACGGGTTTTCCACGCATGCGGCAGGGTACTTCGATATGCTGCGCGACCAGGGATTCTTCTATCCCTGGTGGGCGACAGATACGATCCGTGTGAGCTTCCTGCGGCCTCTTTCGTCGGCTCTGCTGGCGCTCGACTTCCGCCTGTGGCCGAACAACCCGCTGCCGATCCACATTCACAGTTTGCTGTGGTTCCTGCTGCTGATCGTCGTGATCTTCCGGCTGTACAAAGACCTGGGCCAGAGCATCACTGTGGCGGGTCTTGGCATCCTGCTAATCGTGCTGGATGACGTATTCACCAGCCCGGTGGGGTGGATCAGCAACCGCCACTCGCTCATCGCGATGGTCTTCGGAGTGCTGTGTATTCTGCTCTACGATCGCGGAGTCAGGCAGAAACAGTGGGGCCTGATCGTCGGATCGTATGGCCTGATGGCGGTGGCCCTGCTGACCTCCGAGATGGGGCTGGTGACATTCGCCTATCTGTTTGCCCATATGGTGGTTCTCGATCAGGATAAGTTCATCAATCGCGTGCTGCGCATCGCGCCATTCCTCGTGATCATTGTCGTGTGGCGCGTGGTCTATTCGGCGCTGGGATATGGGGTATTTGGCAGCACCCTGTACATTGACCCGATTTCTAGCCCCGGCCTGTTCGTCAGCAGCATGATCACACGCTATCCGATCAACCTGTTCACGGCGGTGGGACTGCCCATCGCCGGAGTGATTATCGCGGCGACACCCCAGGCCGCACTGGTGATCGCCGCGGTCTGCACAGTCGCGGTTGTGCTCTATGTGGGGATTGTATTCCCGGTATTGAAGCGGCATCGGCTTGCCGCCTTCTGGCTGATCGGGATGCTGTGCGCGCTGGTTCCGATGTCGTCAGGCATACCTGCGAGCCGCAATCTGGTATTCGTCAGCCTCGGTCTGATGGGCCTTGTGAGCCAGCTATTTGTCGATGTCGCCAGCATGGAGACGGGCGAGATCTCCGGCTTTGCACGCGTACTGCTGAAGATTCATGTGCCTGTCCTCATCATCCTCTACATGGTCGTTTCCCCAATCCTCATCCTGATACAGCCCAATATGTGGCAGGTTTCGACCGATGAGGCGAAGCGGTCGTTTGATTTTGGAGATGACCCGGCGCTGACCGATCAGCATGTGACCATCGTCAACCCGCCTGCCACCGCCCTGTACATCCTGGGTGTATTCTGGACGGCGTTCACCGACGAGCCGATCCCAAAATCGATGAATTACCTGTCTTCGGGGATCACCCCGGTGGAGATTCAGCGGGTGGACGACCGCACGATCCGCGTCAGGCCGGAAAGCGGCTATGCGCCCGCGCCGGGCATGGTGGTCGATCCGGCCTCCGGCACACTGACGTCGATCAGTGTGGTGAACGTCTACCGCACAATAGACCGCTCCTTCTTTTATGATCCGAACTATCTGACCGAGGTGGGGCAAACGGTAACTCTGAGCGAGTTCACCGTGGAGGTTGCCGCCCTGACCGATGATGGGCGGGTCGCCGAAGCAATCTTCACGTTTGCTCTACCGTTGGAGAGCGAACACTACGTGTGGCTGGTGTATGATGTCGCTTCGCAATTGTATCAGCGAGTGGCGATGCCGCCTGTCGAACAGACGAGGATGTACCCATGAATGAGTCACCGATAAATCCTGCCGCCGAATACAATCGGCTGGCTGCCAATGTGCGCGCAAGGGCATTCAAGATAACCGGGAATAAGGACAATCCCTTTCAGGGACTCAGCGAAGAGGCTCTCAATGACCTTCTCCTGGAGATTCTGTTCTTTGAAACCCAGCTAATTCCCGAAACCACCTATGATCCGAAAGTTGCGGTAGCTGTGCCGCCTAAACTTCTGGGAAAAGTAGCCGACTTCTTTCTCAGAAACGCAATCGTTGGCCGTATCTTCACCCGCGTGCTCATCGTCCTTGTTGGCTTTCTGACGATCCCCGGTGCAGTCACAAACCAGTCCGTGCCTGTGATGGAAATGCAGCTTGACGACGCAGTGCAAAACCCAATCGGGGCTATGGAAGATTTGCTGCCCAGCCCGAAGGACTTTCAAACCAAGATGGATCTGCTGGACGAGATCACGAAGCCGCTGCCAGCAGAGGATGGAACGGATGAAGTGATTGAGCTGATCGCCGAGAACCTGCGCGAAATTCGAAGAGAGCTATTCGAACTCCACGAAAAGGATCGCGAGGAGGAGGAAGAAGAAAAGAAAGCAGCTTCATGACGGAAGTCTCCCTCTTGTTTGCCCTCCCTCCGATCCGGGCGCGAGCTATTCCAACTAATGCTCATCCCAATGCCCCGCTAGGGCTGCCACGCGGGATACTCATCGTTAGCCAGTTCAGGGCCAACCCGAATGACGTTGGAGCCGTCAGCCTGCATCACGTAAAGTTGAGACATGCTTGTACCCGCAGGTCTCGACGTAAAAGCGATCCATGCCCCGTCCCGCGACCAGTCGGGGGCGGAGTTGCTGGCTGGCTCGCCGGTAAGCAGGGTAATGTTGGAGCCATCAGGGTTCATGAGATAAATCTGAGTAGTGGAACCT
>JAHEME010000441.1 GCA_024643825.1 Chloroflexota bacterium
GATGTTGTTCTCTGGGAAATGCGTCCAGCGAAAGCAACCCCAGCGCATATAACAAGTTATTTAGCAGAATTGGTGTGTAGCAACTCCCTTGGCTCAGATTTGCCCGATAGGGCGGGGGGGCTGCTGAAGGCCGAACTACGCAGTCTGAAATCGTTTATTTTGCAGTGCGCAGACGCAGCGCGAGTTCCCGCAGGAGGGGCGCTCGCCGTCGGTAGAGACGAATTTGGGAAGCTAGTGACGGAAAGGGTAGCAAACCACCCTCGAATTACGCTGCGCCGTCAGGAAGCGACGGATCTCCCGTCAGGTCCGACTGTGGTAGCTACCGGCCCGTTGACATCCCCGTCATTTGCGGAAACTCTTGGGGAGACAGTTGGGCAGGATTACCTCTATTTTTATGATGCCTTGGCTCCCATCATTTCACGCGACTCGATCAATATGGACGTTGCGTTTACCGCGTCGCGCTATGGGCGAGGCGAAAGTCAAGAAGGCGACTATATTAATTGCCCGCTAGATAAGGCGGAATACGCCGCTTTTGTGGATGCACTGCGCTCTGCGGACCGCATTGAATTGCGTGATTTCGAGAAATCCGATGCATCCTTCTTCGAGGGATGCTTACCAATTGAAGTATTGGCAGATCGTGGTCAGGATGCTCTTGCCTTTGGTCCATTGCGTCCGGTCGGTATGATCGATCCACGAACAGGCCGCAGACCGCAAGCGATTGTTCAGCTTCGTCAGGACGATGCCGCAGGTACGTTGTTCAATATTGTAGGTTTTCAGACGAATCTGCGCTGGCCTGAGCAAAGGCGGGTTTTACGAATGATTCCTGGGTTAGAAAACGCTGAGTTTGTGCGGCTGGGGCAAATGCATCGCAATACCTTCCTCAATTCCCCAACGCTGCTGCGTCCGACAATGCAGTTTCGAGGAAGAGACGATCTCTTTTTTGCTGGGCAGATCACTGGCGTGGAAGGGTATATTGGTAATGCAGGCACGGGACTACTAGCCGGACTAAATGCTGCGCGCTTGGTTCAGAGTCAGCCCCTGCTAATATTGCCAAAGGAGACGATGCTGGGTGCTCTGACACACTATGTTTGTGAAGCAGACGCTGCACACTTTCAGCCAATGAAGGCGAATTTTGGTTTACTCCCATCTCTTGATCCGAAAATACCCAGTAAGCGAGAACGGTACCATGCCTACAGCGCGCGTGGCCTTGCTTCGCTCGCGCAATTCCAGGCGCAGAACTTCACGATGTTGGTCTAGAGTAATGGCGAAGAGCGAGACATTTCGTAGGTTGGCCCCGATCTGGGTTCTAATAGTGGGGTTGTCAGGCTGTTTGGATCGAATTCAAGCTAGTTCCTCAGGCATCGATGCAGAAGACCCGCCTGGCGTAACGACTACTATCACCCCTGTCCCAGTGGCTACCCTCGTGCCTGTTTTTGATGGGGTGGACGCTATGAAACTTGTCAGCGATCAAATGGCATTCGGCCCACGCCCGACTGGTTCTGAGGCGTCCTTGCAAACAGGGGATTACATTCTCGGCAAGCTGGAGGCTTTTGGCTGGCGCACTGATGTACAGGAATTTACCTACCGTGATGTGGATGCCCGCAACCTGATTGGAATGGCTGGTGATGAGAAAGGGCCTATCTTCCTCATCGGGGCGCACTACGACACGCGGCGTGAAGCCGATCAGGATACACTATCTCCCCATGCGCCTGTTCCCGGCGCAAATGACGGCGCCAGTGGAGTAGCTGTTCTATTGGAGTTGGCTCGCGTGCTTGATGTCGAGAAAATGGATGGTCAGGTTTGGCTGGTCTTCTTTGATGCCGAAGATAACGGAAGGCTGGATGGATGGGATTGGATTGTGGGATCAACCATGTTTGCTGAACAGGTGGCGGAGGTTCCGGCCTACGTCATTGTTGTAGATATGGTCGGGGATGCTGATCAGGATATCTACCTGGAAGGAAACTCTGACCCTGGATTACAGGGGTATCTGTGGGGGATTGCGGCCTCCCTCGGATACCGGCAGAACTTTGTTCCCGAAATACGTCATACGATGCTTGATGATCATATCCCTTTTCGCCAGCGAGGGATTCCCGCTGTAGATATCATTGATTTTGAATACCCTTATTGGCATACTACTAGCGATACCGAAGATAAACTTAGTTCATTGAGTCTGGAGAGGGTAGGGCGAGTGCTGGAGGTCTTCCTGGAATCTGGTGGTGACTATCCGGTAGTGACGCCCTAAACCTTAGGCCAGCAAAGAGTGGGAGAGAGCAAATTGAGTACAAAAGCAGGTCGTCCGGTTGCTGCAGATCGGCTTGAACATGTTCCGCCATACCCGTTTGCCGCAATCGGCAAGCGCGTGCGAGAGCTTAGGGCGCTTGGGCACGACGTGATTACGCTTGACATAGGAAGTCCCGACTTGCCCCCGCACCCCGCGGTGGTGGAGGCACTCCATAAATCGGCGTTGGATCAAACCCACCACGGCTATGGAGGATTTACAGGGATTGGAGAACTGAGAGAAGCCTTTGCGGGTTATTATGCGAGGCGGTTTGGGGCGGAATTTGATCCAGACAAAGAAGTCATGCCTCTCATTGGTTCCAAAGAAGGAATTGTAAACATCGCGCTTGCCCTGGTGAATCCGGGGGACGTAGTGCTGGTTCCAAATCCTGGATATATCGCCTATGATCGAGGTGCAATACTCGCGGGTGGGGTCCCCTATCCGGTGAGGCTAAAAAGAGAAGATCATTTCCTGCCTGCGCTGGATGAAATCCCTGCGGATGTCCTGAAAAAGGCGCGGTTGCTCTGGATCAACTATCCGAATAACCCGACAGGAGCAGTGGCGAGCCTTGCCGAGCTGGGCAAGATCGTTGATTTTTGTCGAGAACATGACATCTTGCTGTGCTCTGACAATCCATATGCCGATGTTACGTTCGACGGAACGCGAGCACCCAGCGTCATGCAAATTCCTGGTGCTGATGAAATTGCTGTCGAGTTCAACTCTCTGTCAAAGACGTACAACATGGCTGGCTGGCGTGTTGGAGTGTGTGTCGGTAGTGCTGCCATGATCGATGCGTTGCTGCGGGTTAAGAGCAATGTCGATAGTGGCTTGTTTCGTGCAGTGCAGGATGCAGCCTGTGTTGCTCTGAATGAAACCGATGACTCGTGGCTGGAAGCTCGGAACATGGTTTATCAGAAACGCAGAGATGCGGTGATGAATCAATTAGCTGAGGCGGGGCTTTCCGCAGAGACCCCCGAGGCGGGCCTGTATGTTTGGGCAGCGGTAGATGATGGGGATGATGTTGCCTATGCGCGGGATGCACTTGAAGAGGCATTTGTCTCCGTATCTGCGGGCAGTTTTTATGGATCAGCCGGGGCTGGGTTTGTTCGCCTTTCGCTCGTTGTCACTGAGGAGCGTATTGCAGAGGCAATGGAACGGTTGGCTCAGTGGAGGAATCGTCGATAGGTTTGGGTTTTCGTGTAGTGATGTGATGCGGGAGCAGGATTGGCCGAATTAGAGAACGAAAAAGCGAAAGCCTTTTTGGTAGGCTTGGAGACACGCCGACAGGATGCCGTATTGTCCATCGAGGCATCATTAGAAGAACTTGGACTTCTCGCATACACTGCTGGCTTTGAAGTGGTAGGGCAAGAAGCTCAAAAGCTTCGTCATCCAGATCCTGCTACTTATA